>JAJZFR010000448.1 GCA_021805265.1 Acidobacteriota bacterium
TCGTAGAGATTGACCTTGCCGCCGATCGTTGCGGAGGGCAGCATGCCGAGCGAGCCGGTGATGACCGCGGATTCGTCGCTGAGGATGTCTCCGAAGAGATTTTCCGTGAGCACCACATCGTAGTTGCGCGGCTGATTCATCAGATGCATGGACATGGCATCGACGTACTGGTGCTCAAGCGTTACATCGGGAAATTCCGAGGAGATTTCCTGCACCGTGGCGCGCCACAACTGGGAGACTTCAAGCACATTCGCCTTATCGACGGAGGTGAGTTTGCGGCGGCGCTTCTGCGCAAGCTGGAAGGCGATGCGCGCGACGCGCGCGACCTCATCGCGGGTGTAGCGCATGGTGTTCCAGGCTTCTCCGGTGGCGCGGTTCCATTCGCGCGGCGCACCGAAGTAGAGTCCGCCGAGCAGCTCGCGAACGAAGAGAATATCGGCCCCGTCAATGATCTCGGGGCGCAGCGGGCTGTTGACGGTCAGTTCCTTGAAGGCGAATGCGGGACGGAGATTGGCGAAGCCGCCGAGCGCTGCGCGAATTCTGAGCAATCCTGCTTCGGGGCGCTTGTCGGGAGCGAGGCTGTTGAATTCGTTGCCGCCGACGGCTCCGAGCAGAACTGCATCCGACTGAAGCGCGGCGGCGAGGGTGTCATCCGGCAAAGGCGTTCCGTCGTTCACGATGGCCACGCCGCCGATTCGCTTTTCGGTGATTTCAATTTGATGATTAGCAGCGCGAGCGACCATCTGCATCGTGGCTACTGCTTCGTGCGTTACCTCGGGACCGATTCCGTCACCGGCTGTCACTAAGAGATTGAACTTCACGCCTGTCCTTCGTTGGGTGGTTGAGTTTTCCATGCACTCTCGGAAAAGATGACGCGTGAGAAAGCTAATCGACTTCGGCGTAGCTGAGCGGCTTGCGGTCACGAATCTGCTGGGAGAGCAGACCGACGAGGTCCTGATCGTAGATATTCTTTTTTCTGTCGGCGAGTGCAACGAAGCGATAGTAGGTGTGTTGCAGCTCCTCGCGCGAAAGGGTGTATCCGAGTTGTTCGAGGCGATGTCGCAGCGCGGCGCGGCCGGAGTGCTTGCCGAGCACCAGATGTGTGCTTGCAGCGCCGACTGACTCTGGCGTCATGATTTCGTAGCAGAGAGGATTGGCGAGCATGCCGTGCTGATGAATTCCGGATTCGTGAGCGAAAGCATTGGCTCCGACGATGGCTTTGTTGGGCGATGGTCCAAAGGTGATGAGCTGGCTGAGCATCTGGCTGGTGGGATAGAGCTTTTTGAGATCGATGCCTGTAGAGATGCCGTAGTAGTCGGCGCGGACGAACAGGGCTGCGGCAATCTCTTCGAGCGCCGCATTGCCGGCGCGCTCGCCGATGCCGTTGATCGTACACTCGACCTGTCGCGCCCCAGCCTGGACGGCGGCAAGAGAGTTGGCCACGGCGAGTCCGAGATCGTCGTGGCAGTGGCTGGAAAGAATGATTCCGCGGGCATCGATATCGGGTACGCGTTGGCGCACCTCGCGGAACATGGCAGCATACTCTTCGGGTGTGGTGTAGCCGACGGTGTCAGGCATATTGATGGTGGTTGCGCCAGCTTCGACGGCGACGCGAACCATCTCGACGAGGAAATCCCTGTCGGAACGCGTGGCATCCTCGGGAGAGAACTCGACATCGTCGGCCAGTGTTCTTGCCAGTCGAACAGATTCTGCAGTCTGCTGCAAAGCCTGTTCGCGGCCGATTTTCAACTTGTATTCAAGATGGAGATCGCTCGACGCGAGGAAGACATGAATGCGGGCGCGGTCGGCGTGTTCGAGTGCGCGCGCAGCCATCTCGATGTCTTCGCGGCGCGCGCGGGCCAGCGATGTAATGCGTGGGGCGCGAATGGCCTGGGTGATGGTTGCAATGGCCGCGAAATCGCCTTCCGATGCCATGGCGAAACCGGCTTCGAGAATATCGACACCCAACTCTTCGAGGGCATGGGCCATGGAGAGCTTTTCCTGGGTGGTCATGCTGCATCCTGGCGACTGTTCGCCATCGCGCAGGGTGGTATCGAAAATCAAAACTTGGTTGGTATCGTTTGGCTTCAGTGACATAGGTTCTTGACTCGGGTCGGAAGTTCGATCCACTTGATTGTCCCAGATCGTCCACCTATAAGGCAATATTATTATTGTTTCAGTTTCGATAAGAAATGCTTATGATGATTGCGAGGTTCGGATGGAGATCAATCAACTTGCGACTTTTCTTGCGGTGGCGGAGGAGCGCAGCTTTTCGCGAGCGGCGGAGCGGCTTCACCGCACCCAACCGGCAGTGAGCCAGGCTGTTCGCAAGCTGGAGGTGGAGACGGGCGAGGTGCTGTTTGATCGCGCAGCACGGGATGGCTCGCTGACGGCAGCGGGCGAACTGCTGCGCGAATATGCGTTGCGCCTGATTGCGCTTCAGCGGGAGGCATCGATTGCGATCGAGGAGTTACGCTCGCTGGAACGGGGCAAGTTGCAGATTGCGGCGAACGAGTATACTTGCCTGTTTCTGTTGCCGGTTCTGGATCGCTTTCGATTGCAGTTTCCTCAGATCGATGTTTTGGTGCATCGCTCGCTGGCGAGTCAGATACCGGAGGGTCTGAATCTTCGTTCTTTCGAGCTGGGGGTGGTCTCTTTTCGCCCGGATGTGGAGAAGTTTCGTTCGCTTGCCGTGTATGCCGACACACT
>JAJZFR010000100.1 GCA_021805265.1 Acidobacteriota bacterium
GTGGTCAATTCCATTGAAAAACTCCTCTGCTGTTCTACAAATCCATTGGTTCGGGCACACGCAATCAGACTGTGGCCGGTTTTCGGGACAGGAATCTACGGCTTCGCAGCCGCAGGTGCTGCGACTGTGCTGCTCGGGGCGGGCGGCAGTGGCTGACCCTCGGGCACGATGGTCACCTTGTTCAGCACCACAGCCGTCGTCGGCTTGTCATTGCCATCACGGTCCACGCGCGCGATCGCCTTGACAACCTCGACGCTGCTGTCATCGCACTGGCCAAACAGCGTATAGTGCTGGTCGAGCGAAGGGTAGGCCTGCTCGGTGATAAAGAACTGGCTGCCGTTGGTGTTTGGTCCGCTGTTGGCCATGGCCAGACGGCCCGGTTGGTCAAAGTTCAGGTTCGGGTCCAGCTCGTCGTCAAATTTGAAGCCGGGGTCGCCCATTCCGGTGCCCGTGGGGTCGCCGCCCTGGATCATGAACCCTGGAATCACCCGGTGAAACGTGGTGCCGTCGAAGAATGGCTTGCCGTGCATCTTCTTCTGGGACTGGGGATCGATCCAGTCCTTGGCCCCCGTTGCGAGGCCGATAAAGCTCGCCACCGCGACCGGCGCCTGCTGCTGATAAAACTGGCAGACCATCCGCCCCATCGACGTGTCGAAGACTACCCGTGGCCCATTCGGATGCACAAAGGCCGAGGCCTGGGGCGCCGGACCATCCGGCAGGTCGTCGGCTGTGGCCGGAGCCTGACTGGCAGGGGCCTGGGTCACTGGCTTATCCGGCGTTGCTTGCGTAGCAGGCGTCTGCTGCGCGGAGGCGGCAAAGCCCGCCAGCAACACCACTGGGAAAATGGAAAAAATCGCTCGTTTCATCACTCACCAGATTAAATCAGCCGCACACCTTCCGACTACCGCTGAATCTCCCTACTCGCCTTCACTCTCTCTGAGCCTGGCAAGAGATGAAAAATCTTCCAGGGTCGTCGTGTCGCCCGAGATCGCGCCCGTGGTCGCCAACTCTCGCAACAGCCGCCGCATGATCTTCCCGCTGCGCGTCTTGGGCAGAACGTCGGTAAAACGTATCTCCTCCGGGCGCGCCAGTGAACCAATCTCCTGAGATACCCAGCGCTTCAGCTCATCCTTGAGCGCGGGCAGGGACTCGGGATGCGAGTGTTCCGTTTCGAGCGTCACAAAGGCCACAATTGCCTGCCCTTTCATCGCGTCCGGGCGACCCACCACCGCTGCTTCTGCCACTTTGGGATGCGCCACCAGCGCCGACTCGACCTCCATGGTGCCCAGCCGGTGCCCGCTTACGTTAATCACGTCATCCACGCGGCCCATTAACCACAGATAGCCATCCGCATCCCGTCGCGCCCCGTCGCCGGTAAAATAGCACCCCGGCACGTCAGACCAGTAGGTCTGGCGATACCGGTCCGGATCGCCGTATACGGTCCGCGCCATCGATGGCCAGGGCCGGCGAATCACCAGCAAGCCGCCGCTGCCTGCAGGAACCGGTGTCCCGTCCCGCTGCACCACATCCGGCTCGATGCCAAAGAACGGCAAGGTCGCCGAACCGGGCTTGGTTGGCACAGCGCCCGGCATCGGCGCCACCAGGATCGCGCCGGTCTCCGTCTGCCACCACGTATCCACGATGGGGCAGCGCCCCTGGCCGATCTTCTCCCGATACCACATCCACGCCTCGGGATTGATCGGCTCGCCCACGGTGCCCAGCAGGCGCAGCGACGAGAGATTGTGCTTCTCTACATGCTCGTCGCCCCACTTGATAAACGCCCGTATGGCCGTCGGCGCGGTGTAGAAGATGCTCACCTTGTGGTCGTCGATGATCTTCCAGAAGCGCGAACAGTCCGGAAAATTTGGCGCGCCCTCGTACATCAGCACTGTTGCTCCGTTGGCCAGTGGACCGTAAACCACATAGCTGTGCCCGGTCACCCAGCCAATATCCGCAGTACACCAGTAGACATCCTCCTCGCGCAGGTCGAAGATGAACTTCGTCGTCAGATAGGTCTGCACCCCATAACCGCCGGTCGTATGCACCAACCCCTTCGGCTTGCCCGTTGTGCCCGAAGTGTAGAGGATGTAGAGCGGGTCTTCGGAGTCCATCGGCTCCGCCGCGCACACCGGGTCGGCCTTCGCCACCAGTTCATGCCACCAGTGGTCGCGACCCTCGACCATCGTGACCGGCGACCCGCTGCGGCGCAGGACCAGCACATGCTTCACGCTCGGCGCGCCGGCCAGCGCCTGATCCACCGTTGCCTTGAGGGCAATCTCCGCGCCGCGCCGATAACTGCCGTCCTGGGTGATGACGGCAACACACGCGGCATCATTCACACGATCGGCAATCGCGCTCGCGGCGAACCCGCCGAAGATCACCGAATGCACCGCGCCGATCCGCGCACAGGCCAGCACGGCAATAGCAAGCTCCGGCGTCATGCCCATATAGATCGCTACCCGGTCGCCTTTGCGGATCCCCAGCGATTTCAGCGCATTCGCTGCCTTCTGCACCTCCACATGCAGCTCGCCATAGGTCAGCCTGCGAATCTCGCCCGCTGGCTCACCCTCCCAGATCATCGCGACTTTATCTCTCCGCGCGCCCAGCGCATGCCGATCCACGCAGTTGTAGCAAAGATTGAGCTTTCCGCCGACGAACCATTTTGCCCACGGCAAATCCCATTCGAGCACCTTCGTCCAAGGCGCA
>JAJZFR010000418.1 GCA_021805265.1 Acidobacteriota bacterium
ATCAGACTCCGCCTCGGACTACTTCGCGCCGCCTTCGCCCGCTTTTGTCGGCTCCATGAGCAGCGCGTTGTTGAAGCGGTTGAAGTAGTTGAACAATCCGATCGCGCAGAGCAATTCGACGATTTCGCCCTCCGAGTAGTAGTTCTGCAGCTCGACAAACTGCTCGTCCGAAAGCCTGTGAGCATCGAGCGTCACCGTCTCGGCCAGCTTCAGCGCAACCTTCTCGCGGGCCGTGAAGTCTTCGCGGCTGGCCCAGTTCGGCAGGTTATCGATCTGGTCGTCCGTCCAGCCAAGCCCGCGCGCAAGCTGCGTGTGTGACGCCAGGCAGTAGGGCGTCCTGTTCAATTGCGACGTGCGAACGATGATCAGCTCCTTGAGCGCGGTCGAGACCGTTCCCGTGTTCAATACCGCCGCGAAATGCTCCATCATGGTCCGGAAGATATCCGGCCTGTGCGCCATGGTGCGAAACATGTTCGGCACGTTGCCGCGCTGCGCAAAAATCCGATCATAAAGTTCCGCCAGGTCAGGCGTAACCTCGCTTCGTTCCACCCGTGAAATCCTCGACATCCATGCCTCCGAAAATGCTTCCAGTCCATCTTAGGAGGACAGCCCGTCGAGGGCAATCCCTGCATCGTATACTCTTCTCCATGAGCCAGATGAGTTTGCCTGATTCCCAGCCTCCCGAGCCGATTGACGTTGTTGTCGTCGGTGCCGGCCTGGCTGGTCTGGCCTGTGCCCAGCAACTCACCGCTGCGGGGTTGAGCGTTCGTCTGCTCGAGGCTGCCGACTCGCCCGGCGGACGCATACGCACCGACCGCGTTGACGGGTTTCTCCTCGATCGCGGCTTTCAGGTACTCCTCACCGAATACCCGGAAGCGCAGCGGCTTTTCGATTACCCGGCGCTTGAACTGCGTCCGTTCCTGCCCGGCGCCCTGGTCCGCCAGGCGGGCAGCTTTCATCGCTTCGCCGATCCGTTTCGAGAACCGGCCAAGTCGCTCGCCTTTCTCTTCGATTCCATCGTTCCTCTGCGGGATAAACTACTCGTCGCGCGACTTCGCGGCGAGTGTCTCCAACTCACCACCGAACGCGTATTTGCCAGCGAAGAAGAGACTACGCGAGAGTACCTGCGCCGCTTCGGATTTTCCCCGTTCATCATCGAGCGCTTCTTTGAACCATTCTTCGGCGGCGTCTTCCTCGAGCGCAACCTCAGCACCTCGGCCCGCTGGTTTCGCTGGCTCTTTTCCATCTTCGCGCGCGGCCATGCGGCGGTTCCCCGCCTGGGCATGGAGCGGCTCCCGCAGCAACTCGCCGCCCGACTTCCAGATCAAACATTGCGCCTGAACTCCGCCGTGACGCGGCTCGAGAAAACGGCCACCGGCTGGCTCGTCGAAGCCGATGGGCCTGCGAAGTATCTCGCCAATCGGCTGGTCCTGGCCACGCCCGATGCCCAGACGCGTTCGCTGATGGCCACTGTGCGCAGCCCCGGCGTTGCTCCCAATCGCGTCTGGAATCGCACCACAACCATCTATTACGCCGCCAGCCACGCCCCGGTCGAGGAACCCGTCGTCATCCTGAACGGCGACGGCCCATCCGCAGGGCCTGTCAACCACCTGGCCGTTATGAGCATGGTCACTGCCGATTACGCCCCGCCCGGCGCTCACCTGATCTGCGCCAACGTTCTTGGCGCCGCGCCAGAGTCCGACGATGCCATGCAAAAGCTCGAGTCACAGGTTCGCGCACAGATGCGTCGCTGGTTCGGAGAGCCGGTCAACCGGTGGAACGTCCTTGCGGGCTACCCCATCGCGCGCGCGCTGCCCATGCAGACCAGTCTCCAGCCATTCCGCGCCGCCCCCATCGACTCGGGCGTACTGCTATGCGGCGACCACGTCGCAAGCTCCTCGATACAGGGCGCGCTGGTCAGCGGAAGAATGGCCGCCCTGCGCATCCTCAATCCCTCATCGTCACCCAGTACCGCAACATAACCACGCCCAAAACATCTCACGGAGCTTTTGACGTGAGCCGCCCACTTTGATATTTTGAAAGAGTCGCCTCCAGCGTCAGGCATTCCTCAGTAGCTCAATGGCAGAGCATTCGGCTGTTAACCGAAGGGTTGTAGGTTCGAGTCCTACCTGAGGAGCCAAAAAATCAACAACCAGCAAGCGCCTCCTCTTCCGGCTTCGCCGAATTGCTTCCATACCCTTCAAGTTTCTGCCTTTTACTCCGAGTTCCTTGACCGGAGCTGTACAGCCCTCGAGCACCGCAGCCGTGCGTGAGTTTACGGCCTGCAGAACACTCTGCTCGACAGTCTGCACGTAGACATCGCCGGTGGTCTTGATGCTGGCGTGACGCAGCAGGCTCTGGGTATCTTTCAATGTTCCATGCTGCTGCATGTCGGTACCCAGAGTCCTCCGCATCACCTGAAACGTGACAAGACGATCCGGGATACCGAGCTTTCGGGCAATCGGACGGACCCGCCAGCGAAGGAAGGCCACCCCGCAGAAAAACAGAAGCCGCGATCAGTCTTTCCCTTCGCGCCTACCCTTACCGCCGATCACTCAGCACCCTGTTTCGCCTCGGATTTCGCTCCCCGCGGATTCACCAGGTCGCGCAGTTCCTTCGCTGGTTTGAAGTAGGGAACCTGCTTGGCCGGAACCTCCACACGCGCACCCGTCTTCGGATTCCGCCCGATCCGAGGATT
>JAJZFR010000199.1 GCA_021805265.1 Acidobacteriota bacterium
GATTACCGATCTCACGATCAACTCTCCGGCATCGGGATACATTACGGAATACAACGCGCTGCCGAACCTGTATGTGGAGCCATCCACGCGGCTTTATACGGTAGCGGATTTATCGAGCGTATGGGTGTATGCACAGGTGTTTCAGGAGGATGTGGGTCGTTTGAGGCCGGGCGGAGTGGCTTCGGTCACCGTTGATTCGTATCCGGGAGAGACGTTCACGGGGCGTATTGAAAGCATCCTGCCGCAGGTGGATCTTGCGACGAGGACGGTGCGGGTGCGGCTGACGATGGCCAATCATGGCATGAAGCTGAAGCCGGGCATGTTTGTGAACGTGGAATTGAAGTCACCACTGGGGCGGCAGTTGACGGTCCCGGCGTCTGCGGTGTTTCAAACGGGGACGCGCGCGGTGGTTTTTCTGGATCAGGGCGGGGGTTATTTCAATCCGCAGGAGGTGGTGCTTGGTCCACGGGCGGGGGATGAGTATGTCGTGCTGAAGGGGCTGAAAGCGCGGCAGAAAATTGTTACGTCGGCGAATTTTCTGATCGATTCGGAGAGCCAACTGGAGGCCGCTTCTGGCTCCTTTTCCGCACCGCAGGCTGACGCAGGAAATTCTTCTTCCCTGGCGAAGAGCACGTCCAGCGCGCAGGCCACAATCGATTTCACGAGCGAGCCGAATCCGCCGCACAAGGGCGGCAATCTCTTCCGCGTGAAGCTGACCCATGCATCTGGAGCACCGGTGAGCGGAGCGCAGGTGGCAGTCACGTTCTACATGCCCGCGATGGCGGCAATGGGCATGGCTGCGATGAAGATGACGGTCACGTTGAGCGACAAAGGCAACGGTTTGTATGAAGGCCAGGGCAATCTCGGCTCCGGTGGCAATTGGCAGACGACAATTACCGCGCAGCAGAACGGGAAGGTGCTTGCGAGCAAGGCGCTCGATGTGAATGTTGAAGGAGGGATGTAGCCGTGATTTCAAAGATCATTGAACTCTGCGCGCGCAACCGCTTCCTGGTCTTCACGTCGGTGCTGTTGCTGACACTGGCCGGAGTGTGGTCGCTGAAACATGTTCCTGTGGATGCGCTGCCGGACATCTCCGACGTGGAGGTGATTATTCATACTCCGTGGGCGGGCGAACCTCCGGATGTGCTCGAAGACCAGGTCACGTATCCGATTGTCAGGGCCTTCCTTTCCGCGCCACGCGTGCAGGCGGTGCGGGCGCAGACCATGTTCGGCGACTCGTATGTCTATGTGGTTTTCAAAGATGGCACGGACCCCTACTGGGCGCGTTCGCGAGTGGTTGAATATCTTCAGCAGATCAGCGGACAGATTCCGGCCAACGTACATCCGGTGATCGGGCCGGATGCGACCGGGGCGGGCTGGGTGTATGAGTACGCGATCGTGGACAAGAGTCACAACCTGAACCTGGCCGAGCTGCGCAGCTTGCAGGATTGGCACTTGCGCTATGAGCTGGAAGGTGTGGCTGGGGTGGCTGAGGTAGCGACCATTGGGGGGTACGTGCGCCAGTATCAGGTGCAGGTCGATCCGAACAAGTTGCTGGCCTATGGCATTCCGCTTTCCACGGTGATGGATCGGGTGAAGCAGAGCACGAATGAAGTTGGGGGACGGGTGCTCGACCAGAGCGGCGCGGAGTACATGATCCGCGGTCAGGGCTATCTTCACTCGCTCGACGATCTTCGTCTGGTTGCATTGGGCAGCAAAAATGGCACGCCTGTACTGGTGCGCGATGTGGGCACGGTGAGCTACGGGCCGGAGATTCGCGAGGGCGTGGCCGAGTGGAACGGCGAAGGCGAGACGGTGGGCGGAATTATCGTGATGCGCCAGGGCGAGAACGCGCTGACGGTGATTGAAGGCGTGAAGCAGAAGCTGCGCGAGATTGCGCCTTCGTTGCCTCCGGGCGTCGAGATCATGACCGGTTACGACCGCTCCGGGCTGATCGAAGCCTCGATCCGGACGCTGCAACGCGACCTACTGGAAGAAGTGATCATCGTGAGCGTGGTCATAGTAATTTTCCTGTTTCACTTTCGCTCTGCGCTCATCGCCATCGTGGCGTTGCCGGTTGCCGTGCTGGTATCGTTTCTGCCGATTTACTTTCTCGGGGTCACGTCAAACATCATGTCGCTGGGTGGTCTGGCGCTGGCTATCGGAGTGCTGGTGGATGCGTCGATTGTGATGGTCGAGAATGGGTATCGGCATCTTTCGGAGCGGCAGCAGGCGAGCGAAACTCCGGTGACGGAAGCGGAACGCCGCACCGTTCTGATCGGCGCGGCCAGGCAGGTCGGCCCGGCGCTGTTCTTTTCGCTGCTGATCATTATCGTGTCGTTTCTGCCGGTGTTCCTGTTGCAGGCGCAGTCGGGACGGATGTTTCGTCCACTGGCGTGGACGAAGACGCTCTCGGAGGCGTGTTCGTCGATCCTTGCGATCACGCTGGTTCCGGTGCTGATGGTGATGCTGATTCGCGGGCGGTTGCGCCCGGAGAGCGCCAACCCTGTCTCGCGTGTAACACAGGCGATCTACCGGCCGATTCTCCGCTTCTGCCTGCGCTATCGCAAGCTCACGATTGCGGTGAATCTGGTTTTTCTTCTGGTCACGCTTCCACTCGGGCTTCGTCTGGGGAGCCAGTTCATGCCGTCGCTGTTCGAGGGTTCCGCGCTGTACATGCCCACGGCGC
>JAJZFR010000135.1 GCA_021805265.1 Acidobacteriota bacterium
ACGGAGCACGCAGCAACTCACCCAGCGAAACAGCGACAGACTGTACGTCTTCGCTCGAGGTGGTATCGGTGAGGATCACGGAAAACTCATCGCCGCCCGTGCGGGCCAGCGTGTCCCCGCGTCGAATACGCGACTGCATGCGCTCCGCAACCTGCTTCAAAAGCAGATCCCCAACGTGGTGCCCGTACGTGTCATTCACCGCCTTGAAGCGATCCAGGTCGATCTGCAGTAGCCCCAGCTTTACGTTCGATTTTCTGGATATTTCGACGGCTTCGGTAAGGTGAGTCTGGAAAAGCCTCCGGTTAGCCAGCGAAGTCAGTTCGTCGTGCAGCGCCAGATGCTGGGATCGCGCAATCTGATCCTCCAGCAGCAGCAGGAGCATGCCTACTGCAACCACATACTTGGGCAGATTCCACACCTCTTCCTCGACATGAGCTGCGGGAAACCTGGCATGAATCAACGGTGCAATCACGAAGACCATGGCCCAGGCGAAGAAACCGCCGATACTGATTACTGAGCCAGCCGTCGAGTGTTTGCGAAAGCTGCTCCAGAAGTTCAGACAGCAGCAGAAATAGACGCTGAACAGAATGGCATTGATCGCGAGGTCGCCATCCTGAACGCGCGGCGGACCGAACCACATCAGAAACGCGCCCAGCAGTAGATATACCCCGATGACCATGGATCGCTGTTGGCGGCGGAACTTCGTCGATGCCGCCAGCCCAATCGCAAGTGGTCCGAGTGCGACGACTCCAGCCGTGGCCAGAAACAGCCATCCCGGTGCAGAAGGCAGGATCAGTAAAAGCAGATAGAAGGACGGCGCAATACTAAGCATTCCGGTCATCCAGTAGCTGGATTGCTGGGACCGGTAAGCCACCGAAGCTCGGATAAAGGCAATGGCCGCAGCCACCAGCGCGATCAGGCCAACGGCTACTCCTAGGGTGCCCACCACACCAGGCACACTGGCCACAAAGAAGCCCAGAAAGTGTACGAAGATGAGAATCCAGCCCAGCAGCCACAGACGCGAATCTGTAAACAACCCACCACTTCCGACGGGGTCTGTTCGCGGTTCCTTGCGCAGAATCGAGTAAAACGCCCATACGAGCGAGCCAACCGCCAGAATATCCGGTGTTTTCGACCAATCCATAGCAAGGCTCCCCGAATGCCTTTCCTGAAAAGTGGCTCACCCACCTATATCGGACACTAGCTTATTTTCGATTAGAGAGCTTTGATATTTAAGTAAATCTTTGGTATACGCAAAAGTAACACAATCTATTAATGATTCATCTATTAGCCTGCGGATTGCGGGACCAATTCTGGAAATTTGCCACCATCCCAGCCTTCAGCCAGCCGAAGACGAAGCCTGTCGGGCTTCAGAAACGCCTACCCGTTGCCGAAAACATTGCCCATCCGCCGTATCTGCGCACCTACCCCGCGCAGCTTTTCCTCGATCCGTTCGTAGCCCCGGTCCATGTGATAAACGCGGTCGAGAATCGACTCGCCCTCGGCGACCAGAGCGGCCAGCACCAGCGAAGCCGAGGCCCGCAGGTCAGAGCACATCACCGCTGCTGACGACAGTTGCGCGCGACCGCGAACGGTTGCGGTTCTTCCATCGACAGCTATATTGGCTCCCATACGCGCCAGTTCCTGGACGTGCATGAACCGGTTCTCGAAGATGTTTTCCGTAATCCGCGAAACGCCCTCAGCCTGCGTTGCGAGCGCCATATATTGCGCCTGCATGTCGGTCGGGAAGCCGGGATACTCCTGGGTCGAGATGTCGGCAGCCTGCAACGGTCCATCGCTGCGGACACGAATCGAGTCTGCATTGAGAATCTCGACCGTAGCGCCAGCCTCGCGAAGTTTCTCCAGCACGGCGCCGAGGTGGCCAGGATTGCAGTTGGCGACAATCAGGTCGCCGCGCGTGATAGCTCCGGCAATCAGAAACGTGCCGGCTTCGATGCGATCAGGGTTGATGCGGTGCCGGGTGCCGTGCAGTTTTTCCACGCCCTGGACGCGGATCGTCGGCGTTCCCGCCCCTTCGATCTTTGCCCCCATGCCGATCAGCATCGCGGCCAGGTCGCTGACCTCCGGCTCGCGGGCGCAGTTCTCCATCACTGTCTCCCCCTCGGCCAGCACGGAGGCCATCAGCAGGTCTTCGGTGCCAGTGACGGTGATCTTGTCAAAGAAAAGTTCAGTGCCGCGAAGCCGACTTGCGCGCGCCTCCAGGTAGCCATGTTCCTGGGTAATCACCGCGCCCATCTTTTCCAGGCCCTTCAGGTGAAGGTCGATCGGCCTGCCGCCAATCGCGCAACCGCCCGGCATGGCCACGCGCGCCATGCCGCAGCGCGCGATCAGCGGGCCGAGCACCAGCGAACTGGCGCGCATGGTCTTGACAATCTCATACTTGGCCACTGGATCCGACAGGTTGCGGCAACTGATCGTCGTGCGATGCTGCGCCCGGCCATAGCCCAGCTCAACCTCGGCGCCCATCGAGGCCAGCAGCTTCCGCTCCGTCTCGATGTCACGAACCTGCGGAATGTTTTCGAGTGTCACTTCGTCTTCGGTCAGGATGGCGGCGGCCATGCAGGGAAGAGCGGAGTTTTTCGCTCCCGAGACGCGAATGGTGCCGACCAGCGGATTGCCGCCACGAACTACGAATTTATCCATAAAACCGCTGCCGCTCCTGGAGACTCAACTCTTGAATCCTAAGTGTAAATTGCTCGCCAAGGGGCGGCGGAATCGAAGACTCTAAAGCACCACCCCACCTTACCCCGGAGTTCAGTTTGCCCCAAGAAAATCACTCACCGCACGGCGCACCGTTTCCGCCTCGCAGTTGGACACCAGATGACCACAGTCTGAGTCCAGCACCAGCGTCTGCGCGTGGATCAGCGGAGCAAAGGCAAGCGCCGGACCGGGGTTGACCATGTGATCCTGCTTCGAGGCGATCACCAGCACTCTGGCATGAACGCGATGCGCCGCGTCCTCCAGGCTCCCACCGTGCGCTACATCCTGATGGATCATCGCCTCCAGTCCGTAAATGCGATTGTTGGCGTCGTAGGAATCGACTCCGGTTGTTCCATAGCCAGCATATGCGGCAGCGAAGTTGTCGCGCGTGGTCTCTCTGGCGTAGTGGGCGGGCGTGGTCAAGTTCATCGCATGAAGAATGGCCACCTGGGGCAGGGCCGGATTTTTGCTGTAGTTGCCCATCTGCCAGGCTGGGTCGGCGCGAACGCCGTCTTCCTCCGCGCGCCACAGCAGGAGGTCGTAGCTGGTCAGCCGCGGCGATCCGACAATGGGAATGGCGCAGTCCATGAAATCGGGATGCGCGACAATCCACTCAAAGGTCTGCATCCCGCCCATCGAGGTGCCGAGCACGGCATGGACATGTTTCAAATCGAGCACTCGAGTCGCCAGCGCGTATTCCGCCTCCACCATGTCATGGATGGTGATCGACGGAAACATCATCCGCGGCTGCTCGACGCTGTTGGACGGCGAGGTCGAGATGCCATTGCTCAGCGGATCGACAATCACCACATAGTATTTCGACGAGTCGAAGAGTTTGCCCGCCCCCACCGAATCCACCAGTTGCGCGCTGATCCCGGTAAACCACATCGGGACCAGAATGGCATTCGAGCCATTCGCGTTCAGCCTGCCCCACGTCCGATAGCCAATCCGGCAGTCGAGCACTTTTTCCCCGCTTTCGAGCGGACAGACACCGAGCGAGCCGAACTGCTGGACTCCATCCTGAACCGCGCTTTCCATGGGCTTCATGGCATGAAGGTGCGGAGCTGTGGTCAGAGCCAGTCCAAAGACCGGGACCACGGCCAATCGAGTGCAGGAACGAAGGAAATCACGCATAACGCCGAGTGTATCAAGTCGCAATTCCACGCGGGAATCCGTTTTGGCAGCTTCTGCGTCTAAAATTACAAGGATGTCCGACAGTTTTTCATTAAGTCTCTGGTATCCGCAGATGCGGCTCGACTCCCTGGGCGATAAGCTGGTTCAGGTATTGAGCCAGTTTGCCGCGCACGGCGGCGAGCGCGGTGTCTTCTCGGCAACCGCCTGGCCGATGAACTGGCGCGAAGCCGCCGCGTTCCAGGAGGTCTATGGTCTTGGCGAACACGCCAGTCAGATCGACTACGCCGTCACCCAGGCTCTCGAACTGCTTCACCCCGACTACGCCTACGAATTTCAGATCGGTTGGATGCTCTGGGATCCGGAGACAGAAGGCGACCTCGAATCGCAATGGGTGCGCCGGAACAGGCTCGTGCGTGTCCTCGGCTACGGGCCGGAGTTCGACGACGGAGCCTACGAACAAGAGGGACACATCCGCATCGACTTCGGCAGCGATGCCCCGTTTCTTCAGGAGGGTGTTGCGCTCAATGCCCAGGCGATTCGCTGTCTCGAGGAAAACATTCGCCAGTTGATTGACCTCATCGACGCGGTCGAGAAAGAGTCCGAGGCCTCGGCGCGGCTGCTCTGGTCGGAACTCGGCGATACCCTGGCAGCGAAACTCCTTACCCGGCTCAATCGCCTTCAGTAGACCCTCATGAATCTCGCTACACTCACGATTGCCAGGGAAACGTTCGCAGGAAGAGATTGAAATCCGCATGAAGCTCCAATGGCCTCGCTTCAGCATCGAACGACTGCGCAACGTAGTCCTGGTTGGCGGAGTGTTCCTGATTGCGGCGGTGATCGCATTTCTCTTCGCGGGGCAGTGGAGGCGTCGGCTGCTCACCCAGGACCTGCCGCGGAGGCTCGGTGCCAACATCGAGTTGGAGGCCAACGGCTTCAACTACACCCAGACCAGCAAAGGAAAAACTCTCTTCAAAATCCACGCCGAACGCGCCGAACAGATGAAACAGAATGCCAGGACGCTCCTGCACAATGTCCGCATCGAGATGTACGGAGCCGATTCAACTCAGACGGACACCATCACTGGCAGACAGTTTGAATATGATCAGGCTGCGGGAAAAGCGGTTGCCCTCGGCGAAGTCCAGATCGACCTGGTGAGGCCGGTCAATCCGACCGCAGGCCGCGCTGCCGGAGCTGGCGCGGACAAATCAAGCCAGAACAACACCATCCACCTCCGCACCAGCGGCCTCGAGTTTAACCAGAAGAGCGGCATCGCGACGACCACCCAGCGGGTGGATTTTTCTCTCGAGCAGGGAAGCGGAAACTCGATCGGCGCAACCTACGACTCGAACGGCGGTGACCTCGTGCTTGATCGCGATGTCGCCATTTCGGTTCGGCGTCCCAACGAAAATCTTCTCGTCCACGCCAGCCATGCCGAGTTTGAGCGCGCTCACCAGCTTTGCCATCTGCTTGCGATGACCGCCAGCGACGCCGGTGGAACCGCTACCAGCGGCGTTGCGGTGATCCACTTCCGCGCCGATGGCTCGCTGGTGCAGTTGGATGGCTCGGATACACTTCGCTTGACCAATCCTTCCGGAGCCGTGATTACCGCGCCGCAAGGCTCGATGATCTTCGACAGCCAGAGCCACCCCACGCACGGTGTGTTGCGTGGAGGAACCAGCTTTTCGCTGCATCAACCGGGGCGCAGCGTCGAGGGCTCCGCGCCCACGGCCCAACTCGCCTTCGATAGCCTGGGGCGGCTCCATCGGACACATCTCGAACGCGGCGTTATCCTGACCAGCCAACAGCAAACCATCCCCGGAAAGTCGATGGAAACTCGTCGCCGCTGGACCTCCGAGATTGCCGATCTCGACTTCGTTCCCGTCGTCGCCAGCTCTGGTCCAGCACATGCAGCCAGGTCCGCGACCCCCGGCGCAAGCCAACCGGTGGCGCTCCGCACCATTCATGGAACTGGAAGTGTCGTTATCACCTCCGAAGGCGATCCCAAAGCCAACGGCCCCACCCGCATGGCAGCCGACGACGTTGTCGCCGAGCTTACCCCAGACTCGAAACTCTCCAGGCTGACCGGCGATGGCCACGCGCAGTTTGAACAATCCACCAAAGATGGCGCGCATCAGGTGACCAACTCGGATCATCTGGAAGCCCGCTTCACCCCCCAGACGCGCGCCCTCGCGGCAAACGCTGGCGAATCGGCTCAATCCATCGAATCCATTCTCCAGACAGGCCACGTCGCGCTCACCAACACGCCAGGGCCAGCCCGGACCGGCGCAATGCAACAGCTTCCCCTTCACGCCACGGCAGCGCGCGCCGACTACGATGGGCTGAAACAGACATTGCATCTTTCCGGCTCCTCCAATCAGCCGCCGCGTGTCTCAAGCGACACTTTTTCCATGTCTGCAACGACCATCGATCTGCTCCGCCTCTCCGGCGACCTGTTTGGCCACCGGAACGTGAGGGCTTCGTGGTCGGGAAGCCTCTCCGGGCCGGCAACCGGGGAATCTGCTCCGCGCGCCGGCAAGTCGCCAGGCCAGGGCGATCCGGTGTACGCGGTTGCCTCCGAACTGGCCCTCCACCGCGATTCGCAGCAGATGGTGCTGCTCGGCGCGCCGTCCAATCCCGCGCGCCTGTGGCAGGCAGCAAACTCGGTCACAGCCCCGCAAATTACCCTGAATCGTAAACTCCTGACGCTCGATGCGAACGGCGAAAGCCGCGCCAACCCGGTGAGCGCCCTGCTGGCCAATACCCGCAGCGATGCGCGGCCCAGCCCGCGAAAACCCACCAGAGCCATTGCATCAGACACGCATCGCGCCGCCATTGCCGACACCTCCGTCATGCGTCTCACCAGCGGAGAACTCCATTACTCCGAGGGGCAGCGATTGGCCACTTTTTCCCGAGCAACCTGGGGACCCGTGGCCGCCGAGACGAGCACCTCCGACGGCATCGCCAGAATCCTCTCCGATTCAGCCCGGGTGTATCTCCTCGATCCCGGCACTCATGCATCCTCAGCGGGCAGCCAGGCCAACGCCACAGTGGACCGCATGGTCAGCCAGGGACACGTAGCCGTCCGCCTTCCAGGCCGCGTCGGAACCGGAGACAAACTCGTCTATACCGGCGACGACGGGCTTTTTACCCTCACCGGATCCGCTGCCAATCCGCCGCGTATCCGCGATCAGCAGCACGGCACTGTTACCGGCAATGCATTGATTTTCAATAGCCAGGATGATAGCGTCACAGTCGAAGGCAACGGTGCCGCGACGACCACGAATACGCGAACCCCGCGCTGAATCGCGGAACGGATCGGGATGACGGTTTTTGGGGAATGATGCAAACACTTACCGCCGAGGGAATCGGCAAAACCTACGGTGGACGACAGGTGGTTCGCAACGTAAGCGTGACCATCTCGCGCGGTGAAGTTGTCGGTCTGCTGGGGCCAAACGGCGCGGGCAAGACCACCAGCTTTTACATGATCGTGGGCCTCGTCGCTCCCGAGTCCGGGCGCGTCCTGGTCGATGCCACCGACATCACCCACTTGCCCATGTATCTCCGCGCGCGCAACCATGGCATCAGCTATCTGCCCCAGGAGCCATCCGTCTTTCGCAAGCTCACCGTCGAGGAAAATATCCTCGCCGTCCTCGAAAACCAGCCCTTGCCGGATCGTGAACGCCGACAGAGAACGGATCGCCTGATCCAGCAGCTCAACCTGCGCCACATTCGAACCACCAAGGGCTATGCGCTTTCCGGTGGCGAGCGCAGGCGGGTCGAGATTGCCCGCTGCCTCTGCATTCAGCCCAGCTTTCTCCTGCTCGATGAGCCGTTCAGCGGCATTGACCCGATTGCCGTACTCGATCTTCAGAAGATCATCTTCGATCTCAAATCCAGCGGCATCGGAATCCTCATTACCGATCACAACGTTCGCGAGACCCTCTCGGTCACCGACCGAGCCTACATCATCGCCGAAGGACACATCTTTCGCGCCGGCACTCCGCATCAGTTGGGCAACGATCCCGAGGTGCGGCGTGTCTACCTCGGAGAAGGATTTTCGCTCGATTGATAGATCGCAAACACATTCTCGGATTGGGCATGACCCATTCTGGAACATCCTCACCTGGGCCTCACAACTTCCGGGCCGCTTTTGCCTCATGCGATTTACACTGAGGGTACTTCACCGGGACAGGGTACTCCGCTATGCCGCTGCTGCAACCCAGACTGAACCTGAAGGTTTCGCAACGCCAGATCCTCACCCCGGGTCTGATGCAGATGGTGAGTGTTCTGGCCTTGAACAAGCTCGAACTGACGGAGATGATCCAGGCGGAAATGATCGAAAATCCGGTGCTCGAGGAGATCGACGAGTCCGTTCCCACCTTCGATGAAATCGGCGGTCGGGAGGCTCAACTGGACCGAATGGCGGATCGCGCAGCAGACCGGGTTGTCGAAGCGGAACCGGTCCAGGCCAGAGACCCGTTTGAAGAGATCGACTTTGGCGCTTATTTTCAGGAGTACCTCGACCCAGGCTTCAAGACCAGCCAGGAGTACGAAGAACTCGACCGCCCCACCTTCGATCAGTTTCTCTCCAGCCCAACCACTTTGACCGACCATCTGCTCTGGCAGTTGGGTGCTTTGAGCCTGAGTCACGAGCTGCGCGAAGCGGCCGAGTTTCTCATCGGCAATCTGGATGAAAACGGCTATCTGGCTTTTTCCATCGAGGAGATTGCGACCGTTTATGTCGAGACGATTCACCCTGCGAATGCGACCATTTCCATCGCTCCTGCCGTCTCCGCTCCGGCCCCCACTTCCCATTTGGAAGCGGTCATCGAGCGACTCGACGCTGCGCTCAAAGTTGTCCAGCAACTGGACCCATCCGGCATCGGTGCGCGCGATCTCAGGGAGTGCCTGCTCATCCAGCTCGAGGCCCAGTCGCGCGAGATGGACCTGGTCTTTGGCCTCGGTTTGGCGAACCATTCCAATGCGCTCGATACCGAGCCTGAGACATCGAGTCCACATCATGGGCTGCACGCCGACGCGGAGGCTTTGCTGGCCCGTCGGCGCAAGAGTTTTTCCACGGCAAAGCGTGTCGTGGACCATCATCTCCCACTGCTCTCGCGCCGCGACTCGAAGGAGATTGCCCGCGCAGCTTCCTGTTCGGTGGCCGATGTCGATGGCGCAGTCGAACTCATCCGTACGCTCGATCCCCGGCCTGGCCGTCGCTACGGTCACGAACAGGCGCGCCTGATCGAGCCCGATGTGGCTTTCGTGAAGAGCGGAGATAGCTGGATTGCGGTCCTGAATGAGGAAAACATCCCCAGCCTGCGCCTGAGCCACCGCTATCGACGCATGCTGGTCGCTGAGACCACCGATCAGGATGTCAAAGATTATGTGAAAGAGCGTTTCCGCTCGGCGGTGCAATTGATGCGCAACATCGCCCAGCGCAAAAGCACCATCCTGCGCACCTGTGAAGTCATTGTTCGCCGCCAGCACGAGTTCCTCGAACTGGGCATCGAGGCGCAGCGCCCCATGATGATCAAGGAGGTCGCCGAAGAGATAGGCGTCCATCCCTCGACGGTCAGCCGCGCGGTGGCTAATAAATACGCCCATACACCCCAGGGAGTCATCGAGCTTCGCGCATTTTTCTCCGAAGGCTCGAATGGTCCTGAGGGTGCCGATACGCCGCTCGTCGTGCTCAAGCGCAAGGTGCGCAAGCTGATCGAAGAGGAAGACGCGCGTCGTCCGCTCACCGACGACCAACTCGCCGCGATGCTCCAGGCCCAGGGCATCCAGGTCACCAGACGCACCGTGGCAAAGTATCGCGAAGACATGCAGATTCCCTCGACCCACCAGCGCCGGCGCCGCTGACCGTTCTCCGCTCTTCCGGCCCACGAATCCGGCCCCGCTGATCCTTCTCCGCGTTCTTCCTCTTAGCGCGGGGTCACGGCGATTTGCATCGTCCGGTAGTCGAAGCTGTAGCTTTTCAACTGTTCCAGCGCATCCACCCCGAGCGTTCCGTAGGTGTCGTCCGTGGCGCTTCGGCCAAGCGGCTCTGTAAGAACCTGCAAATCCTCGAAAATGGCCCGCGTGGCACCAAACTCCAGCGAAACCGCGCTGGCTACAAAGGCCGGTGTCGGCGGAAGATTGCTCGATCCCGGAAGGCTGAGCAGTTGCATCTTTTGGCCCGCGAAGGCTGCGGTATGCTCCGAATAGAAGCGCGAGGTCAGGTAGCTTTGCTGGCCTCCCGCATCGACCAGATACATGCGGGGATCATCGGCCTTGCCCAGCGCGACCAGTATCTGATCGCCGTCCAGATAAAAGGGCGCGCCGTGCGTAATGCGCGCGCCATGGGGGCCAGGATCGACGCGTATCTGAGCATTCGCTGTGATGGTCAGGCTGCCCAGCGCAGAGACGGCAGGGTAGCCCAGCACACCGCGCACCTGATACCCCGAGCGCGGAAAATCATAGTCCGCATCGTTGAATACAAATGCGGTCGCATTGCGGAACGTGACGTTGCCCAGGGTCATGCGCGGAATCACCGTTGCGTGGACCACCATCGGGCGTCCGGTCAGTGTGTGGATCGTAGCCGATTGCGCGGAGAGCTTCAGCCCAACCTCGCGTGCCGTCGAGAAGCAGATCAGGTTGAAGGGCGACGTGGGGTCCAGCATCCAGTCATGCGATTGCGCATCCACGAAGACGGGAATGTCGGTCAAGCCGAGAGGATCAAGATCGTAAGGCAGCGAAAACGGCGCACCATACTCGACCGTCATCGGCGGATTCCCGACAGCCAGTGGAAGCAGTTTCAGCGGCAGCTCGATCTCGTCTTTTTCTTCCGCAGTAAGCGTAGCTCCGAGTCGCGTCGAATAAGCCTGATACGCGGCTGCGGCGCGCCCCAGGTCGCCCGTTCGCAGGTAGTCTTCGGCCAGCGCTTTGCGCGCCATCTTTTCTTCCGTCAGGTTGCCGCTCCGGGCGATTTCGTCCACCAGCGGCGCGAGCAACCGGATCGATTCCTGCGGTTTGTTTTCGCGGTTATCCAGAACTCCGCGAAGAAACCTCTGCTGCTCGTCGGTCAGCGCAGTCTTGCCGGAGTTCTCATCGGCGAGCATCTGTTCGAGGC
>JAJZFR010000180.1 GCA_021805265.1 Acidobacteriota bacterium
GCAACCCCCGGCTTGGAAGGCCGGTGCTCTATCCAGGTGAACCACTCGCCAGCAAACTTCCGACCTATTCCCTGTAGCTTTTCCGCATCCCAACGCACCGTACACTTATCCCAGCCCCGCAAGTCCCGGCCCCGCAAGTCCCAGCCCCGCAAGCGCAGCCGCCAGGGTCTCCATGGCAGCCGCCAGCGCCCGCTCGGCCTCTCGCTCCTCCGCGCCGCAACCCGTCAGGTACACCGTCGCTCCAAACAGAATCTCCCCCGATTCCTCTTCCGCAAACACCGCCCGCCGCAACACCACTTCCACCCGACTCTGCCTGCACTCCCGCGCGCGAAGCTCCGCCACAACCTGCTTCGCCCATCGCTCGGCCTCGTCCAGTCCCCGCCACGCCGCCACCGGCAACACGTCCACATAGCAGCCGAGCGCAGCCTGGCAGCGCTCCGCCTCACACTCCATCTCGTAGGGGTCCACCGGACCCTCCACCAACCACCCATCGCACTTCGCCGTCCAGTATCCCGACTCCACAGCATTCAGCCGCGCCAGCAATGCGCCAAGCGCTGGCCGCTGCCGCGCTTCCTCAATCTCTACCACCCGCTCCGGCGCCCGGCGCAGGTCGATCCAGCCCGACCAATGCCCGTCGATCACCGCCATCTCCGCCCCCAGCTCCACTGACCAGTCAGCCTCCATCCATCCCCTCACCTTGCATCTCGCCCTGCCTCCTGGCCATCCCGATCCATGCTCCCGTGAGCCATCAGGTAACGAACCACCGTCGCCTCAGCCCAATGCCGCTCATCCCCCGCCCTCGACGCCAGAAACGCGCAGTGCCCTCCACGCGATGTCTCCATCAGATCGACAGCCTCATTGGCCACCAGTCGCTCCCGCGTATCCGCGCGCATCCTTATGAAGGGATCGTCCAATGCATGAATCAGCAGCGTCGGCAGCCTTATCGCCTCCACAACCCGCGCCGATGAGGCGCGAAAGTAGTAATCGTCCGCATCCCGAAAGCCGCTGTACCGCGCCGTAACGCGATCATCAAACTCCCGTATGGATCGAATTCCCCGTACCCCGTCCGCTGAATAAATCTCCGGAAACAGTTCCGCCTTATGCCGAAAACGCCGCATCAGCCGCCCCAGAAAATTCCATTCATACAGCCGATTACCCGCCTCGTGCAGCGCGTCCGCGCTCTCCGCCAGGTCCGTCACCGGGCTTACCGCAGCCACCGCCCGCAGCCAACCCGGCGCACCCACTCCCCCAAGCTCCCCAGCCAGTTTCAGCACCAGGTTTCCGCCCATCGAATAGCCCACCATCGCCATCCGCTCCAGCCCATGCTCACCCGCAAAGTGCTCCAGCACCGCCCGCACATCCCCCGATAGCCCCGAGTGGTACAGCGTCGGCGTCCACGCCTCCGTTCCCCCGCAGTTCCGCATATTCATCCGGATCACGCTGCAACCCGCTCGCCACGCAAGCCCCGTAATCCCCCGAATATACCCCGACTCCGAAGACCCCTCCAGACCATGCACCAGCACCACCGCAAGCCGGTCCCGGCAAACCACCCCCGCCGCACGCTGCCAGTGGCAGTGGCAAAGCACACGGCTCCCGTCGCTCCCGTCCACCAGTACCGGCTCCGCCACCGGCGTCACCGCCAGCTCCGGCCTCCGCCAGTAGTTCCCCAGCAGCGTCTGTGCATGACCACCCCGCAACACCCCGATCGGACGATACCCTTCGCGATCCGGATCATGCCACTGCCGCCAGGCATCCAGTGAGCCGTGCCCGGTCACGCCAGGGAGTCCATCCTCTTGCCTCTGTGCTATCTCCACTGAGCTTCCTTGCGCCACAATCCGAGGCTATAGCATTTCGCAACTTCTTGTGGTCGCAAACCCGAACCGCTCCCCGGCCAGCTCCATTCGCCCCGATTCCTCCCGTGGAACGTTACGCATTTTTCGGCCTCCCGTTGCGTAACATTCTCCCCGCCAGGCGCACAATGGACCTATGCAATCGCCCGTCAAGACCCGGATCGCCCCTCGCTCCATCCACGCGGAAATCACCTCGGAAATCAGCTCGGAAATCAGCTCGGCACCTCGCCTCCGTTGTCACGCCGGCAACCCTTTTGCGCCAGCGCAACCAGCCAGGCAGCACTCTTGCCCAGGAAGAAAAAATACATACCACCCCCCTGTTTTAGGTAACAAGTGGCATTACTAAGTAGTAACTACTCGCGTCAAATCGCATCAAAATCATGTCGAAATCACGTCGAACGAATCACGCAACTTGTTCAATTCAATTAACTTGGAGGGAAATCGATGGGGAGGAAAGGCGAAAACAGGCTCGCTCAGCAAAAAACAAGAACTGCCGGGCAAATGGGGCGGCTAGTGGGGATCGAACCCACGACATCCTGAGCCACAGTCAGGCGTTCTGCCGCTGAACTATAGCCGCCATCGATCTCCTAGATTGTAGCATCCGCAGCATTCCTGCACCGCCCGCAAAGGAAGGCGGAAGCCAAGGGAGACGGCAACAGGACCTCCACGAATCAACCGCTGCCGCGGAAAAATCCGGACAAAAAGCTCCCCCAGCCCGCTCTGGTACTCAGGCACACCAGCACAGGCCGGCAAGGATCACAATTCGCCGATCCATATCCACATCTGCCTGCCATACACCCCATCCACCAACTCGCGATACAATC
>JAJZFR010000110.1 GCA_021805265.1 Acidobacteriota bacterium
GATCGTATTCAGGATTCCATCCCGAGAATGCCTCCGCGTCCCGCGCTCGAAAACTGGAGATCACAATTTATGGCAGCAACGATAAGTCTTGAGCAGGAGATCAACCCCTGGGAAGCCCAGACCGCGCGGTTTGAATTTGCGGCGCACAAGCTCAACCTCGATCCAGGACTCTGGAAGGTGCTCAGCTCGCCCTCGCGCGAAATCATCGTTCACTTTCCCGTCACCATGGACGACGGACACATCGAGTTGTTCACCGGCTACCGGGTCCAACACTCGATCGCCCGCGGCCCCGGCAAGGGCGGCATACGCTACGCTCCCGACGTAACCCTCGACGAGGTGCGCGCCCTGGCAAGCTGGATGACCTGGAAGTGCGCCGTCGTCAACATCCCCTTCGGCGGGGCCAAGGGAGGGGTCATCTGTGACCCGCGCAAGATGAGCCAGGGCGAGCTGGAACGCATGACCCGCCGCTACACCTCCGAGATCATCGAGTTCATCGGTCCGGAAAAGGACGTTCCCGCGCCCGACGTCAACACCAACGAGCAGACCATGGCCTGGATCATGGATACCTACTCGATGCACATGCGCCAGACCGTCACCAGCGTCGTCACCGGCAAGCCGCTCAACATCGGCGGCTCGCGCGGCCGTCGCGAAGCCACCGGGCGCGGCGTCATGGTTATGTGTGACCAGAGCCTGCGCTACCTCAAGCTGCCCTCGGACGGTTGCCGCGTCATCCTCCAGGGCTTTGGCAATGTCGGCTCCAACAGCGCCCGCCTGCTCGCCAACAAAGGCTACAAGGTCATCGGCATCGCCGAGTACGACGGCGGCCTCTATCATCCTCGCGGCATCGACATCGGCAGGCTGCTCGAGTATCGCGAGCGCAACGGCACCACCTTCGGCTTCCCGGAGGCCGAGGCCATGGCCTCCGCAGACGTGATGGAAGCGGAAACCGACATCCTCATTCCCGCCGCCACCGAAAATGTGATCACCAGCCAGAACGCTGACCGCATCCGCACACGCATCCTCGTCGAGGGCGCCAATGGCCCAACCACCGCAGTCGCCGACGACATCCTCGCCGAGAAAGGCGTCTTCGTCGTGCCGGACATTCTCGCCAACTCCGGCGGCGTTACCGCCAGCTACTTCGAGTGGGTCCAGGACCGCATGGGATATTTCTGGAATGAAGCCACCGTCATCGAGCGTCTCGAGGAGATTCTCAGATCCAGCTTTGAAGATGTGATTCGCTTCTCCGAAACCCACAACGTCAACAACCGCATCGCCGCCTACATGCTGGCCATTGATCGCGTCGCCTCGACCATCAAGCAGCGCGGCATCTACGCGTAAAAAAACACCTACCCACAACCCGGTTACGCGCCCACAACGCTCGTAACCGGGTTATTGGAGCAGTTTCACAGTTACTGTGCCCGAGCCAAAATTGCGAAGTGCAGCTTTTCTTCAGAAAAAGCTGCGCGAAGATACACTCCCGCCTGGTATACCTACTGCGGAACTGCTCTATCTTCTGTCGAACCGCAGTTGGCCGCGCAAGCAACCATGCAGGCCGTTTCATCCTCAAAACCTCCAGAAGCCAGCTTGAACTGCGCCATCCATACACCGTTCGAGGTGGAACTCCACAGTACTGTCACATTTGCCAACCTGCCCTGGACGTATGCTGGAACAAAGAAGGTGAAACACTGTGATCCCGGCTCTCGTCATTGCTTTCATCGGCGCATTGGTCTTTGGCGCGCATCTGTTTGTCGCCATGTTCTCGAAGACGCGCGTCCCGGATGTCCTGCTGCTGATCGTCATCGGGCTGTTTCTTGGCCCTGTCAGTCATCTCGTCCGGCCCCAGCAGTTTGGCAGTGTCGGCCCTGTTTTCACTACGGTCACGCTTGTCTTTCTACTCTTTGAAAGCGGCACCGAGCTCCAGCTCGGAACCCTGCGCAATGTCCTCCACGGCTCGTTTCTGCTTTCCATCCTCAACTTTGTGGCAACCACCGCAGTCGTCGGTTTTGCTGCGTGGAAGATTGCTCACCTCAGCCCCGTCATTGCGATCCTGCTCGGGGCCATTCTCGGCGGAACTTCCCCGGCCGTCGTCATCCCCATCGCCGCCCAGTTGAAGATGGGCAAACACTCCTCGGCAGTCCTCTTCCTCGAGTCCGCCATCAGCGATGTCATCTCGATTGTCCTCGCGCTGGCTCTGCTCGACGGCCTGCACGCCGGAAATATCTCTGTTGGCAAGATCATCGGTTCGCTGCTCGGATCCTTCCTGCTCGCCTCGCTCCTCGGAGCCATTGGTGCCGTCTTCTGGTCCAATCTGCTCAGCCGTGTGCGCAACCTCCAGAACGGCATGTTCACCACCGCCGCCTTCGTCTTCCTCATCTTCGGGGTTGCGGAAGTTCTCGGTTACAGTGGAGCCATTGCGGCGCTCGTCTTCGGCATCGGGCTTGGCAACGTCGCCTGGCACGGAGCCATTCTCTCCAAACGTTTCCCGTCCCTCGCGCCTGTCGGCCTCAATCATCGCGAGAAGAGTTTCTTCGCTGAGATTGTCTTTCTGCTCAAGACTTTTTTCTTCGTCTATATCGGCCTGTCCATTCAGTTCCGCAATCTCTCCTATATCGCCTTTGGCCTCAGCATCACGGTGCTTTTATTTCTCGTCCGCATTCCCATCGTCCGCTTCG
>JAJZFR010000134.1 GCA_021805265.1 Acidobacteriota bacterium
GAAATCCGCCCTGCTGATAAGAGTACGTCTGAGATGGGAATGTAACAAGAAATGTGGGAAGAAAAATCATGGATCGAATTGAGGAGGCGAAAAGGGGTTATGCGGGCCGATCCATCTGATTTCCGGGAGCGGATTCGAGCGGCTGAGGTCAGGAGCGGAGAGTCGATTCGCCGGAAAGGAGTCGGTAGAGAGTCGAGCGGCTGATGCCGAGTTGTCGCGCGGTGCGGAGTTTGTTGCCGCGATTGAGTTCGAGCACGCGCTGGATGTGCTGAAGGATGACCGCGTCGAGCGTAAGGTCTGCCGGCAAGGGGTCGGCGATGGCGTCGCTCGTGGTCTGTGCGCTGGCCGAGCGGCTGGTCGAGTCGGGATTGGCCTGGGAACCCGTGGCCTGGGAACCCGTAGTCTGGGAGCCTCGGGCGGGTGAAAGACTGGCCACCGTAAGGCTGGCCGGGGTGAGGACGCCGGAGGAGGATTCGAGAATTGCGGCTTCGAGCAGGGAAGCGAGTTCGCGGACGTTGCCCGGCCACCCGTGCTGGAGCAGGCGCTGGAGCGCGCCGGAAGCAAGGATCGCCGTGGGTTGCTGATAGCGGCGACAGATGCGGTCAATCAGCGCCTGGGTGATGGGCGCAATGTCCTCGCGATGGTCGCGCAAGGGTGGCAGCGCAAAGCGCACCGCAGAGAGCCGGAAGGCGAGATCGGCGAGAAACAGCCCCTGACTCGCCAACGGTCGCAGCCCTGCGTGGGAGGCAATCATCAACTGAAAATCCGGAATGAAGGAATCCTGAAGCCTCTTGATCAGGTGCAGCAGAAGGGCCTGACCGCCGGGTGCCAGTTGGTCTGCCTGATCCAGATAGAGCGTCCCGCTCAGATCGGTCATGTCCGGTTCGGTGGCCAGCCACAGCCGCGCGTCCTGGCGGCGAAAGGGCAAGTGAGCTACGGAGGAACGGCGATGGATGGTCTGCGCCAGATGGTGTTTGCCGGTGCCGGGTTCGCCTTCGAAATTTGCCAGGGGAATCAGCGGACCGGCCACCTGTGCCTGGAGCAGCAACCGCCGCAACGAGGTGCTGACCGCGATGAACTCGGGCGATTCGTCGGAGGTATGCGTGGATGTAGCAGCAGCCCGCGACGACGGCCTTCCGGAGTATCCCCCGGTCAGGCCGGGAGCGAAGCGGGCAACGGGTTGGGGCGAGATCGAGGAGGTCTTGAGCATAATCCGCGCAATCGTCAGTGCCAGGACGCTGTATCTCTTCCCACGCCGGAGAGTTGCCGGGGTCTGGGATTCATCCTGTAACGTATATCGGCGGGGAGTGGGGTGAACTTGAGGCAGGGACTCCATTTACGGGCGGTTGGCCGAGTCTGGCGGAGGCTGGGAACCGACTCCGCAGACGATGCCCGGAATGGGCCGGGAAACAAGAGGAACTGGGACGATTGGCTCAACTGAGCAACCGGAACATCACAGGACACGGAATGCGGATGGAACCCCTGGTAAGCCGGCTCAGCCGCGGACGCGTTTCGAGGGTTCGTCGGAGGCGATTTCCCCGTCGCGGATGTGCACCACTCGGTGGGCGTACTCGGCGATGTCCGGCTCGTGTGTGACCAGAACGATGGTGTTTCCCTGGGCCTGGAGTTCGTCGAAGAGGGCCATGATCTCGATGCCGGTCTTCGAGTCGAGGTTTCCCGTCGGCTCGTCGGCGAGGATGATGGACGGGCGATTGATCAGAGCGCGGGCAACGGCAACCCGCTGGCGCTGACCGCCGGAGAGTTCATTGGGCTTGTGGTGCATGCGTGTATCGAGGTTCACGGCGCGCAGCGCTTCCTTGGCGCGCTCGAGCCGCTCGGCGGCGGGGGTGCCGTTGTAGATGAGCGGCAGCTCGACATTGTGCAGCGCCGAGGCACGGGCCAGCAGGTTGAAGGTCTGGAAGACGAAGCCGATTTCCTTGTTGCGGATGCGCGCGAGTTGGTCGTCGTCGAGGTCGCTGACCAGTTGATCGTTGAGCCAGTAGCTGCCCTTCGAGGGAGAATCGAGGCAGCCGATGAGGTTCATGAACGTCGATTTTCCCGAGCCGGATGGCCCCATGATGGCCACGTACTCGTTCTGGCGGATGCGCAGCGAGATGCCGCGAAGCGCGCTCACCTGCTGCTCGGAACCCATGTCGTAGGTCTTCCACAGATCCTCGACGACAATCATGTCGCGACGGGATTCTTTGCCTGCTTCGGGGAGTGGCGCGAGGGTTGCCGCCGTCATTTTTTCATCCATTGGAGCACGATCCTTTTTTGCTGCGTCGGATACCGATCAACTTCGTTTCAGCCAACAGCCTTGCAACTCGCTACGTTGTCGCTGCCGGGAAAGTTCCCAAAGCGTCCCAGGCCGCTCACCTGTGGGCGGCGCGTTCAGCCTGCCTGTCGTTGCGTTTCACAGACAGCTTTCATTATGAGCCGGGAACAACCGGCTTGGCGTTGTCGCGCTTCAACAGCGCGCCGTTCTTGAGCACCCGCAGCGTGGTGAATGGCCCGGTCACAATCTCCTGGCCTTCGTTCAGGCCGGTCACCACTTCCATGTCGGTCGCGCCGGTGATCCCGGTGGTTACCGGCGTGAAGACAGCGCGAAGTTTGCCGTGGAAATCCTTGACGGCGAAGACGCCCTGGACGGAAGCCGCCGGCTTCGCTCCGGCTGCTGCGGCTACCGGCTTGCCGTTGGCGTCGAGCGTAGTCGGCTCGCGATTGAGCAGCGCCTGAATGGGCAGCGTCAGTATGTTGGGCTTGTGTGCTGTAGTGATTTTGGCGGTCGTCGAAAAGCCGGGGCGAAGCTCGTTCAGGTTCGGCTGGCTTGGGTCGATGGTGACCACCACTTTGAAATCCTTGGCTTCCTCGGTTCCGGTGGTGCTCTGCGAGGTCGCAATGCCAGTAGAGCGCAAGATCGCCTGGTCGCCAACCAGCGTCACCTTCCCGGTAAATACGCGGTTGGGCAGGGCATCGACCATGATCTGCGCGGGTTGGCCAAGCTGGATATTCACGATGTCGGTCTCGTCCACCTTGACCTCGGCGGTGATGACGCTCATATCGGCCAGCGTCATCAGGGTCGAGCCTTCGGCGTTCTGCAGGCCCACCACCACCGTCTCGCCCTGGCGAACGGGCAGGTTGGTCACGATTCCGTCAAAGGGCGCAAGGGAGACGGTCTTGTCCAGAGCATCTTCGTTGAAGCGGAGCGTGGCCACGTTGTTGTTGACCTTGGCGCGGGCGGATTCGGTCTGGGCGCGGGCCTGGGCCAGCGCGGCATTGGACTGGTCCAGCGTAGCCACGGCCAGATCATAGGCCGCCTGTTTGGCGTCGAAGTCCTGCTTGGCGATCAACTGCTGCTGGTAGAGGCTCTTGGCGCGTGCCCAGTCGAGGCTCTTCTGTTCCAGATCCGCCTTCGAGTGTTCCACGTTGGCCTTGGCTGTATTCTCTGCGGCCACAAACGAGGCTACGTCAGTCTGCGAAGACGCGATGGCGGCCTTCTGGGCATCCACATTGGCCTCCGGCTGGACGTTTTCCACCTTCGCCAGGACCTCGCCCTTTTTGACCAGATCGCCTTCCTTCACGTTCAGCTCAACGATGCGACCAAAGGCGGTCGCGCCGATGTTGACGTAAGTCTTCGGCTTGATCTGGCCGGTTCCGCTGATGACCGTGGCCAGGTCCTGACGAACCACTTTCGCGGTCAACACTTTGGTGTAGCCGGACTGAGCTTTGACTACCATGAAGGTGACTACGCCAGCCACCACGAGAACAGCAAACACTATGCCAAGGATTTTTTTCATAAGTCAAAAGAACTGCAAGGAGGTCTCCGTGTCCAGTTTACGCAATTCCGCCTGCGAAGGTTCCCGGCGAGTCCTGAATTGATCGAAAAAAGGCCCGTTTTGCTCGCTTTCCGACCACCCAAGGGGCACAATTTGCTCTGGAATCGCAGCCGACAGGTATCTGGGCCTCGGTTGAGCATCCGCCAAAGTGACTTTTTCGTATTGAAACAGTCCAAAACCGGTGGGCAGTCTTGCTCGCCGGTGTCCGCGACCTTAGAATAGGGAGACGCAGGAGTAGTCTAACCACATGAGCATCCGAATCGGCAGCATTGCGGGCAAGTTGACTCGACGGCCTTGGGTAACGGCATTGGGGGCAGGCTTGTTTGCCGTCACCAGCCACGCCCTGCCGCACCACTCTCTCAATGTTGGCGTCCTTCCCTTCGTCGCCCAGGCAGCCCAGGTGCAGACGGCTTCGAATACCCCGCCCGCCAACGATGCAGCCAAGCCAGTCGCTGTGACCGACCAGACCCCCCCTCAGGCTGTGGACCCCATGAATCGCCCGCTCTCTGACAAGGAAAAGCTGCGTCGGCTCCATCAGACCCGGCAGGAGCTCTCCGGCGCTTACAAGACATGGCTCACCCAGGACGTGGCCTACATCATCACCGACGAAGAGGCCAGAGCCTTCAAGAACCTGAGCAATGATGAAGAGCGCGACTCCTTCATGGAGAACTTCTGGCAGCGCCGCAACCCCAATCCGGATTCTCCCGATAACGAATTTCGCGAAGAGCATTACCGTCGCATCGCCTATGCCAACGAGCACTTCGCCGCTGGCAAGCCGGGTTGGAAGACCGACCGCGGACGCATCTATATTTCCTGGGGCAAGCCTGACTCGATCGATTCCCATCCCTCCGGCGGCAGCTATGAGCGGCCCATGGACGAGGGCGGCGGCGAGACCGAGACCTTCCCCTTCGAGGTCTGGCATTACCGTTATCTTGAAGGCGTGGGCGACAACGTCGATATCGAGTTCGTCGATACCTGCCAGTGCGGCGATTTCCACTACACGATTGATCGTTCCGAAAAGGACGCCTTGCTCCACGTTCCCGGCGCTGGCCAGACGCTCTACGAAGAGATGGGCCAAGCCAAGAAAGCCGACCGCTTCAAGGGCGGCATCGAAAACCTGGGCAACGGACCCATGGGACAGGGCAATCAGTCCAAGGAGTTTGACCGCATCGAGATGGCCGCCAAGCTGTTTGCGCCGCCACCCATCAAATTCAAAGACCTCGATTCCTTCATCACGGAACATAAACTCATCACCGGCCCGATCTTTCCCTTCGATGTGCGCACGGATTATGTTCGCGTGACCGAGGATACTGTGCTGGTGCCGGTCACCATCCAGATCAAGAACAAGGATGTCACCTTCAACACCAAGAATGGCGTCTCACGCGGCCTGGTGAACATCCTCGGACGCGTTTCCACCATCACTCACAAGTCGGTTCAGACCTTCGAGGAGACCGTCGAGATCACCCAGCCCTCCGAACTGCTCGGCAAGGTCATGGATCAGCAGTCGGTCTACTGGAAGGCCCTGCCGCTCAGGCCAGGAGCCTATCGGCTCGACATCGGCATCAAGGACGTGAACAACCCGGACCACATCGGCATTTACGCGCGCAGCATCAACGTGCCCAAGTACGACGACGAAAAGCTCTCCACCTCTTCGCTCATCCTCGCGGACAAGATGGAGCAGGTTCCCAGCCAGACCATCGGCATGGGAAACTTCATCATTGGCAACACCTACATCCGCCCGCGGGTCAGCTCGAATCCGATCAAGCCAGTCAGCTTCAAGCGCGATCAGCACCTGAACTGCTGGATGCAGGTGTATAACCTGGGTATCGACGACAAGACCAAAAGCAACTCGGCGACTGTGACCTACGAGATTCTGGATGGCACGACCGACAAGATACTGCTTGCGACCAGCGAAGAGTCCAAGGACATGAGCGCGCACAGCGACCAGTTGACCATGGAGCGAACCGTGCCGCTCGCGGGCCTCCAGCCCGGCAAGTACAGGATGACCATCCTGGTCAACGACGCGATTTCCAAACAGCAGATCACCAACAGCGTTCCGTTCGTGGTCGAGTAGCAACTCGGGTTTTGACGGCACGGTCGGACCACGCATCCGAACGGTCGAAGAAGAGTGATTTTTCAGGAGTGTTTCAGGACGCCGACAATAGTCAAAAAAAGTGAAGCGTACTGTTCCCCAACTCGTTGTTGCCGGCTCCGTTCTGGTGGTGCTGCTCTGCGCAGTGACTGCGTCGGGGGCGCATACACACCGGCCCACGGTGGCCTCGCTAGCCGGAGTGGTCACCGACGCCAGCGGCACACCCCAGATTGGTGCGATGGTCGAGCTGCTAGGCCCAGGCGCGACGCTGGTAGCCCGCGAATTCACCAATGCTCAGGGCTTTTACCGTTTTACACGGATCGATCCCGGACGCTACGCCGTCAAGGCGGTCGCCGCGAATTACCTCCCCAGCCTGAAACAAAATCTGCATATCGGGGCGATCACCGTCGTGAACATGACCGTCCATACGGTCTATGACCTCATGCAGTGGGCTCCCGCGCCGCGCCGCATCCGCCCCGCCACCGATGATGACTGGGCCTGGACGCTGCGCTCGGCAGAGAGCCGTCCGCTCCTGCGATGGCAGGACGACGGCTCTCCGCTGGTGGTCTCGGATGGCTCGGCAGAGACCAGCAAAACCGGCCAGCATCGCCTGCGGATGCGCGCTGCCGTAACCGCAGCAACGCCCCGATTTGCCGACGGCGGCGAGCAGGCTTCGATAGTCGCTGAACAGCGCACTGGCAGTAGTCGCGCAGTCGCGATGAGTGTGGCCCAGGACCTGGACGACTCCGGATTGGTCGAGGCCATGCTCGGTTTCCGCCAGGACCTGGGCACTTCCGGTTACGCTCCCCGCTCCATCCGGACGGTTGCTTCCATGCTCTCCGCGCCAGAGGTCGGCACCGCCGGCCAGCAGGGCCTCCAGGCCATCTCGGCGCGTAGCTGGGAGTCCATGCAGTTGCTCGAAAGCCTCGATGCCGAGGTTGGTTCCGATCAGGTCTTCGCCCGCCTTGCCAATGGCTCCCAGAGTGGGTCCAGTCTCATCCAGGCGCTCCCTTTTGCTTCCGTCACGCTCCATCGCGGCTCCGGCGCGCTCGAGTACAGGCTTGCTACCGCCCGCCCGGAAGACAACTCGGCCAGCGAGGCTATGCCCGAGGCCTGGCTTCCGGTCTTCAACGATCAGAATGGCCAGCTTGGCATCGAACACGGACTGCATCAGGAGCTTGGCTGGTCCACTTCCGCCGGCCCCGCGCGGATGCTCCTGGTGGTCTACGGGGACAGCATCGACAATCCCACGCTCGAGGCCGCGGGACGGCTGACCGGCAATGGCGGCATGGGCCAGTGGATGCTGGTCGATCAGGCAAGCGGTATTCTGCGCGGCGCGGGCAGCGGCTACTCGACCACGGGCGTTCTGGCGCAACTCGAAAGCGAGTTGCCCGGCGGCAATCATGTCCGCCTCAGCTACGCCACTGGCAATGCCTTGGTCATGCCTGCCGAGTCTGGCCCGGCGGATATTGTCACCATTCTCCGCGGATCCCAGTCCCGCCATGCGCAGATGTATTCGCTCGCCCTTGCTGGAACCATGGACGGCACCGGAACCCATTGGCGCGCGAGCTACCGCTGGCAGCCCGAGGCCACGGTCACCGAGGTCGCACCCTTCGCCGTCGATGCCAGCGAACCGTACCTCAACGTCTATATCCGCCAGCCGCTCACGGGCACCCACGAGGGCGGGGACTGCAACGTCGAGGTGCTGGTCGATATGCGCAACCTGCTGGCCCAGGGCTATCAGCCGTTTTTGACAACCGACGGCTCGCGGCTCTTTTTCGCCCAGTCGCAGCGCATGTTTCTCGGCGGGCTGGCCTTCAATTTCTAGCTTTTGGTAACCTGTTAGTGCTGATATTGACTCGCCGTGGGCGTGGCGCGTAAAACCGACAATCGGAACCGGAAAATCATCTTCGGAAAATAACCATCAGGAGAGCGAATCATGGGCAACAAGGATACTGGCAAGCGGGAACAGAAGAAGGCTCCCAAACCGAAACCGAAACCAGAACCAGGGCGCAGAAGCGACGCCTTCGGCACACCGGCGAAGTAGCGTATCGAGCGCGCCCCTCGCGCTTCCGCCAAGCCATTCCTCGGCGAATGCACTCAGGTCGCAGTCCGAGTCCGCCGCTGGCCCTCGGCCTGCGACCGATTTCCGCGCTCTGCGTCGCCTCACGCTGTGATATTCTTGATCTGCAGTCAGCATTCCGTCGATGCACTCAACCCCGTGCAATGCGTGGTCGAGAGACGGAAGGCGCGACCAATCCAATATGGACCTGTAGCTCAACTGGCAGAGCATTCGACTCTTAATCGACAGGTTGTGGGTTCGATTCCCACCGGGTCCACCACTTCCATCCTTCGCTGTGATCTCGCGCTTTGCCTATCTCTCGTTCCCACGCGCACGACCCTGCGCCCGGATTGATTCCGATTGATTCCCCAAAAATACCGTCGCCGAGAGAGTTGACTCTCGGCATCCACCTATGGCCAGAGTTCTTTTTTGAGGCGCTGATAAGTCGAGTCGGCAAAAGGCCCCGATGATATCCATCGGATATGCCCAAACCGATCAAGCACCAGTACGCAAGCATAGCTTGTATCCGTGACGTGCAGCCTCTGTTGCCAGGAACTTTGTTGCTGATACAGAAGCAGCGTCCGGTCCAGCATGAGCGGAGGCATTGCGCTCCGGATTCCCGATACGGCGAAGGAACGAAAGATGTGGGGGACCGACTCGAGAAAGATCGCAGTGAAGATGGGTAGATTCGGTGCATCTTTCGAGATTTGCTGCGCCCAGTTCTGGGCATCACGTCCTCCACTACGGCTGAAGGAGACGATCACCATCGCGACTTTACCTGAGGCAGCTTTGGGCAGTTCGAGGGGTTTGCCCGTGACGGTCTGACCGGACAGCGGCGGCAATGCATCGCCAAGCTTCAACAACGATCTGTCCGGTTCCCCGATTCCCGCTACTGCCAAAATCGCGAAAATGGCTAGTGTGCCAGCGGCAGGACGAGTCCGTCGCAGCATCGCTTCGTTCCTTTCAGAGCAGATGATCTGGTTCTATTTGCGATGAAACCGGTTCGTTGTCTTTTCGCAGAAAGATCGCCGGTCGCGTTCGCATCGTGAGACCCGCTGCTACCGGATCCTTTGCAGGTTCTTCGACATATCCTGAACCACCATCCAAAAGACGAGGAATCCGCTCAGCGTAATGAGTGCGGCACGAATCCAGTGTGTGCTCATCGAACGCAGGTAGATCGGATCAAGTCCGCCATCGGGCAACCGTGCAAAATGCGTTTGCGCCTGCCATCGACCCCAAAAAAATGCAGTGAGCGCGTAGATCAGTACCTGGATTGCAACGTTCAACCAGACAGAAGCTGCGGAAACCCCCGCCGGTCTCCACCAGATCAATGCGAACGCTCCGAAGAACGCGACCGCCGCCACCGGGAAGATAACTGGCTTTATCATCGCCCACCAGGCGTTGTGGTACTCATTGAAGTCGGCAGGGGCCACATACGGCCACAAACGCCAGCCAAATTGCGTCATCCAAATGTTGCCGACACCATAGAAGCTGGCCGCGAACGTCATCAACAGCACCCATTGCGCTTTACTCATGACTTTGCCTCCTTATTTTTCAGTTTTGCTTCTCCATCTGCGAAAGAGGTTCTTGCGTCGTCTGATTCAGCATCGAGATACAACCGTTCGGAACCTGTAAGTTGTTTCACCAACTCATTCAAAAGAACAAGCAGTTCGCGACGGCGCGCTACAGCCATGCTCTCCAGGCTTTTGACCAGGGCGCTACCAGCATCCATCTTTGGAGAATTTGCAAACAGTTCAGCGCCCTTCTTTTCCAGCAGCAGCGGCTCCCTGCGACGGTCCTTCAGGTCTTTGCTCCGCTTCACCAGCTTCTTCTTCGTCAATCCGTCTACGACATACACAAGTGTCGAGGGTGCGACCCCCATAAGGCGGCTCATCTCAGCCATCGACGTAACACCGTGTGATAGGTGACGAAGAACCCCATGCTCAATTGCGCTGATGCCAGAATCTTGCTTCTTTAGTTGGGCCTCAATATCTGCACGGGTAATTTTCGTAATCACGGAACACAGACCCCTGATTTGCTCCGCCATGGCGAAGGTTTCGGATAGTCCATCGGATTGGATCGAATGTTTTTGCATAATTCAAGTCGAACAATTCATATTGAACTATATGGGGAAACGTTCGGGCTGTCAAGACGTACAAGGATGCGTTGGCGTAGCGTCCTCGATTGGCGCAGAGCCATCCACCGGAACTGCCCCGCGCCTTCATCATAAGATTTGCCCTAATTTTTTGAGGCGCATGTCGAACGGGTACGAGAACGTCTCCGCTACGTTGAATTTCGCGGCGTCGGGATGCGACGGATTGAAAGGGAAATTTGTCGCCTCTGGCACAATCGCGCTGGGAACTCGCAGCAGAACCCCGCTGTTCTTTCGCAACCATGCCGTACCTTGATCGCGGGTGGCTTCCTGGTTGGTGCGCCAGTCGAGCGGAAGGTTGTGCGGATGGATGGCGGGAATTTTGAAATTTGGTCCGAGATTCGGTCCTTCGATGCGCAGCAGCGTAAACGCCGGCGGCACGTCATTCGCGCTGTTATGGGCAGAGGCTGAATCTACGGTTGCAGTAAAATTCAAGATATGCAGGGAATCGCAGTTGTTACCATCTCCGACCGTTGTTTTGCCGGTACCCAGACGGATACTGCGGGCCAGGCCGTGGTCCGCCTGGTCGAGGAGCAGTGGCCGGGTGAGACCATCGGGCGGGGTCTGGTTCCCGATCACGAGGAGGCCATCTGCACCCTGCTGCATGAGCTTTGCCACAACGAATATCGGCTCATCCTGACCGTGGGCGGAACCGGCCTGGGGCCGCGGGATGTGACCCCCGAGGCCACGCGCCGCCTGATCGACCGCGAGGTTCCGGGACTGGCCGAGGCCATGCGCGCCGGCACGGCTGGCGCGTACCATTTTGCATGGCTCAGCCGCGCGGTCGCGGGCCTGTGCGGC
>JAJZFR010000401.1 GCA_021805265.1 Acidobacteriota bacterium
GAGTGGTGCTGAACCTGACGCCGAAGGAGTTCGAGCTGCTTGCGCTGCTGATGCGGAATGGGAACCGTGTGATGCGACATCCGCAGTTGCTGCGCACGCTCTGGGGTCCGGGGTTCGAGGATCAGCCACATCATCTTCGTGTGCTGATCGGGCAGTTGCGGAAGAAGCTGGATCAGGACGATGGCGCGGTTTACATCACCAGCGAACCGTGGATCGGATATCGATTTCATCCGGATGGTGTGGATTCCCAGTTGTGAGCGCGGCGATACAGGGCCAATTCAGCTTCTCGACGATATCCTGACAAATCGCCCGGCTGCGGCAGGGTAAAGGCTTTTCCGTGGTGTTTGCAGCCGCGCTCAGCTTTCTGCTGGTCATTTTCTTCGTGTGCTGTTTCCTGCTCATGCCGGGTATCCCTATCAACTCTTTGTGATTTCCTTACGCGCTTTTTACAGCGACTCCTGTTAACTCGATTTCAGCGCGATGCCGGGAAGGGATCGTTTTCCGCAATCTTTCGTTGCGGATTTTCTTCCGGCAGTCCGCGCGAGAGAAAGGAACACGCTGTGATCTTCCTGAGTTTCCATCAACATACCTCAAATTATTCCTCTGCAATGCAACGAGGGCGTGTGGCGACAAAAGCCGCGCTTCTGATTTTGATTTTTTCCAGTGTTTCCATACCGTCCTTTGCTGGCAGCCAGCCAGAACCTTCAGCGGACCATTCCTCTGCACGGGAGGCGCAAGCCTCTCGAAGTGCCGCTGTGCTGCGCGGCCGAGCGCTCGACGCCAATGGTCAACCGATGGAGCAGGCCGAGATCGACCTGCGCAGCGGGGATGGATTGGTTGACCGCTCGACCACGAGTGACGAAAGCGGGAGATTTTCGCTGGAAAATCTGAAACCTGGCAGCTATGAGGCGACCGCTCAATCGGGCACTTTCCGAACGATCCAGCCAATGTCCATCGAAGTATCCGCAACCGATCCCTCGACGGTGACGATGGTGTTGAGGGAGGCTGCGGCGAGCGCGCAGGAGCCGCTCCCACAGGCACCCGCAGCGTCCGTCGGAACCACGCGGCCCGACTTTCTGCGGCGTATGGGCAGAGCCTATGTGGCGGATTGGTCGGGAAACTCGCCGATCACTCTCGCCACTCCGCAGGTACGCCGTGGAACGCCGCCGCCGATCGTATCTCCGCCGTACCCGGCACCAGACTGGCCGATCGGCGGAACGCCGGTGATTGGGGCACCGGATGCTCAAGCCTATCCTCTGATGCAGGCGATCAACGGAAACAAAGGTCGGACCAAGGTGTATGGGTGGCTGGAGGTTGGCGCCAACGGCTCGACGAACAACCGGGGAAATGTGAACAAAGGCGTTCCGGCAAATTTTCCACTTGCCTACGACGAGTATCCAAACACCATTCAGATGGACCAGTTCGCGGTGTATTACGAACGGCTGCCGGATACGGCGCAGCAGAAACACTTCGACTGGGGATTTCGCCTCAGCCCGCTGTATGGAGTCGATTATCGCTTCACCACTGCGAAGGGGCTTCTGAGCCAGCAATTGCTGGTGAAGAACTCGCAGTACGGCTTTGACCTGCCGATGGCCTACGTGGATATGTACTTCCCTAAGGTCGCCGAGGGCATGGACCTGCGCATCGGTCGTTACATCTCTCTGCCGGACATTGAAGCGCAGCTTGCGCCGAACAATTACAGCTACACCCACTCGATTCTTTACACGGTGGACTGCTACACGATGACGGGCGCGAACGCGACGGTGAAATTCAGCAAGCACTGGACGGGACAGGCTGGCATCTCACCGGGCTGCGATGTGATGCCGTGGACGACCGACGCCAAGCTGACGGGAAACGTCTGCGTGGTGTACACGTGGAGCAACGGCGGTAATGCGCTGAACACCTGTGACAACACGATCAACGATGGCAAGTACGCGTACAACAACCTGACCGCGTTCTATGAAACCTGGTATCACAGGATCAACGATCACTGGCATACGGACACCGAGTTCTGGTACCAGTACATGCGCGACACGCCCAATATGTACTGGTATAACGGGACCGATCCGACGACGGGAATCCAGTATGCCAATACTGTGGCAACGCCGTGGCCGGAAGCGCAGAACTACATTCCCGGCGGAGGCGCTTCGACGTTGAACTTCGGCGCAGTGTGTGTGGATCCGCGCCAGCCCGCTTCCGCGCAGCCGTCGCGCTGCTATGCGCCGGAGTGGGCGATCACCAACTACATCGAACATAACTTCCGGAACAACGCGGCTTCGCTCAACATTCGCAACGAATACGTGGATGACATCAAGGGCCAGCGCACGGGCACACCGGCTAAGTATGAAGAGCACATGGTCGGCTTCGACTTCTGGACCGGCTCGACCATCACGTTTCGCCCTGAACTGAGCTACATCCACGCGTATGGAAGCTATGGTGCGCGGGCATTGGACATCTCACCCGGCGCGGCCATCGCGAACATAGAAAATGGCGTTTTACAAACGGGCAAGTCGCAGGCCCTGGTGATTGCAGCCGATCTGATCTGGCACTTCTGAGTTTTCTTATGCCGTGGCTTCTGTCGAGACCTGTTCGGGCAGGGTGGGTGTCTGCTCATCCTGAGCGGGCAGGTCTGGCGCGAAGCTCGCGAAGAACCATTGGTAGACCTTGCC
>JAJZFR010000115.1 GCA_021805265.1 Acidobacteriota bacterium
TCGCTCTTCAGCATGTTTTCGAGCGACCTGGCCATCGATCTTGGCACTGCCAACACGCTGGTGTACGCGGCGGGCAAGGGCATTGTCGTCAACGAGCCATCGATCGTGGCCATTAACAAGAACACCGGCGAGGTGGAAGCTGTCGGCAAAGAGGCCAAGGACATGCTGGGCCGAACGCCGGGCAATATCGTCGCCATCAAGCCGATGAAGGACGGGGTGATCGCCGACTTCAAAGTGACCGAAAAGATGTTGAACTACTTCATTCAGAAGGCTCACAACCGCAAGATGCTGGTGCATCCTCGGATCGTGATCGGTGTGCCCTCGGAGATTACGCAGGTGGAAAAGCGCGCCGTCGAGGACTCCGCCTATCGGGCGAAGGCGAGCGAGGTGTATCTGGTGGAGCAGGCGATGGTGGCGGCGATCGGCGCGGGCCTGCCGATTACCGAGGCCTACGGCAACATGGTGGTGGATATTGGCGGCGGCACGACGGACATCGCCGTTATCTCGCTTTCGGGCATTGTCTATTCGCGCTCGGTGCGCATGGCAGGCAACCAGATGGATGAGTCGATCACCAACTATCTGAAGCGGAAGTACAATCTTCTGATCGGCGAGCGCACCGCAGAGCAGATCAAGATCGAGATCGGTTCGGCGTATCCGCTGGACAAGCCGCTGACCATGGAGATCAAGGGGCGCAACCTGATCGAAGGGGTTCCGAAGACCATCGCCATTGACGACAGCGAGATTCGCGAGTCCCTGGCCGAGTGCATCGCGGTGATCATGAACGCGATTCGGGTGGCTCTCGAGCGGACGCCGCCGGAGCTTTCCGCAGACATCTCGGATCGTGGTATTGTGCTGACGGGGGGTGGTGCGCTGATCAAGAATCTGGACAAGCGCATCCGCGAGGAGACCGGATTGCCAGTCTCGGTCGCGGACGATCCGCTGGCGTCCGTGGTTCTGGGCACGGGCAAGATGCTCTCGGATTTCCGCCTGCTGCGCAAGATCAAGATCGACTAAAGCAGTTCCACAGCAGGTAACCCAGCGGGAGTGGATATTCGCGCAGCTTTTCCTCAAGAAAAGCTGCACATCGCAATTCCGGCTCGGGCACAGTAACTGTGAAACTGCTCCAAAATCACGGTTTCACTGCGTCGGGCCTGGCTGAGAGAGAAACATTCGCTGAGACAGAGGATCAGGGAACGGGTATCCATGGAATCGTTGTTCAGCCGGCACCGCAACCTGATCGTCCTGCTGGCCACTTTGCTGGCGCAGATACTCGGGCTAGCCGTGCAGGTGAGGAAGCCTTTGCGGGCTTCGACTGCCGAAGTGTTGCCGGGGGCGAGGGTTGGGGAAGGCGGCGGGGTTCGCCTGATTCGCCTGTGGGCTGCGGATATGGTGACCCCCGTGGAGATGGTTTTGCACGGCATTGATCGGGGCGTGGTCTGGTTGTGGGGGGATTATCTTGACCTGCGCCATGTGCGCAAAGAGAACCAGGGGCTTGAGCAGACGGTAGATCGGCTGCGGCTGGAGCAGGCCACGCTGCTCGAGGATGCCCGCCAGGGAGAGCGCCTGCAAGAGTTGCTCCACTTCCAGCAGAGTTACGTGAGCCGGACGATTGCCGCGCAGGTGATCGGGACGAGCGGGAGCTTGCAGTCGCATCTGCTGTATCTGGACAAAGGCGCGGCGGATGGCCTGCGACCGGACATGGCTGTGATCAGCACCGATGGGATTGTGGGAAAGGTCCGGGATGTGTTTCCGCATACGGCGCAGGTGTTGATGATCAACGACCAGACGAGCGGGGCGGGTGTGATTCTGGAAAAGACGCGGATTCGCGGCATATTGCGCGGCAACTCGAGTGGTCAGCCGCAGGTGATCGACATTCTGGCGGATCAGCGGATTCAACCCGGCGAGCGCGTGTTGACGGCTGGCGGGGATCAGATATTCCCGCGGGGATTGGCGGTTGGCGTGGTGGAGCGGGTGGTGCGCGATCCGGATCGTGGCTCGTTCATCGACGTGATCGTGAAGCCGGCCGCGCCATTGGACCGACTGGACGAGGTGCTGGTGCTGACCGAGTTGCAGTCGGAGCTTCCGGAACCGATGCAGCAGGATCTCGCGACCAGCCAGCAGGAGAAAGGCGCACAGGTGGCGGCTCAGATTGCCGCCGAGACGGCTCGACGCAAGGCGGCGGAAGAGATGGCGGAGCGGTTGCCGGGCCTGGAGGATCCGAGCGCGGCGAATGTGGTTGGCGGACCGCCGCAACCGGCAACGACGGCTGGTGGGGCAGGCAGCCAGGCACCGGTTCCTCCTGCGCCGCCCAAGCCGATCCCCGCCCGGCATGTTGACCGATTTTCGCCGGAAAGCGCGGAGGGCATTGCTCCCGCAGTGAGCGGGCAGGATGCGCCAGCGGCGAGTGCCGGTCAACCAGCGACCACGAAGCCCGCGACCTCGAAACCGGCGACCTCGAAACCCGCGGCCTCGAAACCCGCAGCGAGTGGCCCAGGCGCGGTCAGCGCGCGACCGCCAGCGAAGCACTCGGGGGTAGGCCAGTGACGGCACTGATCTCAGACTATCGCCGGGATCTCGAGATTCGCCGCTACCCGCTTGCGGTGTACGTTCTGGTGCCGCTGGTTGCGCTGGTGTTGCAGGCCTGGCTGCCACGGGTTCTGGGGC
>JAJZFR010000272.1 GCA_021805265.1 Acidobacteriota bacterium
CGGTCTACGTTGAGCTTCCGGGTGGTGCAGCATGTATGAGCTTGTCGAGTTCCGCCATTTGAGGTCGTTTCTGGCAGTTGCGCGCGAAGGCAATTTCACCCGCGCCGCCGATCGTCTTCATCTCACTCAGCCCGCGCTGAGCACACAGATCAAGCAGATGGAAGACGGGATTCCAGCCCAGCTCTTTGTCCGTGAGAGGACCGGGGTCATGCTGACGCCAGCGGGCGCGGCCTTGCTTGCCTATGCCGAACAGGCTTTGCGTCTGCGCGACCAGACATTCGATGCCGTGCAGGCCATTGATCGTGGCACCGCTCCGCCGCTGGTATTGGGCTTCTCACTGTTCATCGAACACGCTCTGGTGGAGCGCACTTTTGCGAGTTATCAAAGGCTATTCCCAGGGAGTGACATTCGCCCGAGTCCTCAATGTACATCACAGTTACTTGCATGGCTCGGCGACGGAGCGATCAACGCCGCGCTTGTGACAACGCCGGTGAAGGCGCATGATCTGGTGATTCAACCGATCGACCGCGAGAGATTGCTCCTCTGTCTGCGCAAGGACGATCCACTGGCATCTGCGGATGCGATCCTGCCTCGCCAGATTGCAGGAAAACTCAGCATTACCTTCGATCCGAAGCAGCACCCGGAACTCTTTTCGTATCTCGATTCCACACTGAGTCGCGCAGGAGTATCCATCCAACCGCGTCACCTCTGCACGACGCCTCATGACGTGCAGTGGATGGTCAAACGGGGACTCGGCTATGCGCTGGTACGCGAGAGCCGCATCCTGGACCCAGATTTGGTTGTACGGCAGATAGCCGGTGTGGAGCTAATCGCCGAGTCCGCTTTTGTGTATCGGAAGAGTGAAGGCGCTTCGCATCTCGCGTTGCTTGCCTGCGAGTTGAAGAGTGCAGCACGAACGCTGGAGACTGGCCATAAGAAAGTGGCAAAAGAAGCTGGTTTACGCGACAGAGTGCCCGCGCAAATGAAGCTGCTGGGATGAGCGATAAGGCAGCGTGGTGCGTGATCCTCGTCGCTGCCCGCAGTCGTTTATAGGCCGATAGAAAACAAGTATTGGACGGCCTTGCAGATCCGACATACGCTTGCGGCAGATGAATCGGCCCGCATGGGCAATCGGAGGATTCGATGCGCATCCATTGGAACATTCGCCGACATAACGCACCGGTAAACAAGCCTCGCCGTATGTCCTGGTGGCCAACCCTGGTCATGGTCACTCTGCCCTTGCTCTTTCCCATTGCCGCACTGGCGCAGGCTGGCGGCTCGCCGTTTGACAGCGGATTCACCGCCCTCGAAACGCTCTTCACCGGAACGATTGCCAGGGTCGCAAGCCTGATCGCCATCGTGATCGGGGGCTATGGATTCGCGCACGGAGAACCCGGCGCAAAGAGGGCGCTGGCTGGTGTCGCCGCCGGAACCGGAATTGCCGTGCTTGCTGTGAACGTCCTGAGTTGGCTTTGGGGTGTATAAACACCCGACCACTCGCAACCAATCGTCACAGCTTGCACGGCAATCAAGGGGGGCTTATGACAGACAGGAAGCCACAACCGAAGCGGACAAACCGGGTCTTCAAGAGCCTACATAAGCCCCTCACGTATCTGGGCGTCGAGCGCAGCCTGTTTTATCTGGTCTGCGTCGGCGCAGTCGGAGCATTCAACCTCTTCAACTCGATCCTCGCCGGGATCGCAGTCTTCATCGGCGGTTACGTCTTCGGCCATTGGGTGACAACGAGCGACCCAGCATTTCTTCGCATCCTGGCCAAGTCAGAGAAGTACAAGCTGCGCTATGACGCAGCGAAACAGGCTGTCCCGCGCGTGGAGGTGGTCTGATGTTTCGTATCGACAAGGCCATCAAGCCGTGGAAGGAATCGGCAGCGCTGAACGCGCACATCAACCTCTATGGCTTCTGGAACGAGACAACGTTCCTGACCAAGTCCGGCGACATGGGCATGGTGCTGTGCGTTCCCGGCGTGGACTATGAAAGCCTCGATTCCGGCGAGCAGGAGTATGCGGTCAAGCGGCTGGAGTCGGCCTTGAAAGCCTTTGGGCCTGGCTTCCATGTCTATCAGTTTCTGTTCAAGTCAAACCGGCCGGAGATCCCGTTTGCCAATTACGACGATCCCATCGTGGAAGCAGCCATCGACCAGCGGCGGCAGTTCTTCGAGGCAAAGCGTGACCATCTCTACCAGGTCGAAATCTACTACTGCATCGTACTCGAAGGCGCGCGGTCGAAGACCGGAATCGGCGCAGCCTTCGCCCAACTCATTCGTGATCCTGCCGGTGCCATCGATGAGCTGAAGACACAGTTCAGCTCTGAAGCGATGAGGACGCTGCTCCGGTCGCAGATCGAGCACGACCTCGCGCGGCTGGAGCAGCGAGTGCAGGGATTCGTGCGGCAGCTTGCCGACTTCATGGAGATTGAGATTCTGGGCCAGCCGGGACAGTTCCGACTCTTTCGGCGGCTCCTCAACTATGACGACTGGCGCATCGCGGGCAAGCCGCAGAGCACGCAGTTTCTTGACTATCAGGTAGTCAACTCGAACATCGAAGCCGAGCGCGATCATCTGCGCGTGGGCGACCACGTTGTCCGTGTATTGACGATGAAGGAGGCGATCACGGAGACGCGCCCCTTGGTGCTGGATGCGC
>JAJZFR010000129.1 GCA_021805265.1 Acidobacteriota bacterium
TCCGTATGGATATTGAATGATTAGACTTAGTCTTCGGCGCGGTATTTGAGCATTTCGTAGTGAATACAGAAAAAAGAGTCCGGAAGCGCCAGCTTTCTGCTGGAATGGAATATGTAGAGTTAAGCATGGGTTGAGATAGGCCGATTGGAGTCTGGGGGCGTGAAGGTGCGAGTTGAACTCACGGACTGGCAGCCGGCGCGGTGGCCAGGGGCGGTTACGCTCGATGGGAACTGGGTGCGGCTGGAGCCGCTCGATGCGGCGCGGCATGGGGCTAGCCTGTGGCGGGCGGTTTCGGGTCGCGACGAGGTCTGGGAGTGGCTGTTTGACGGGCCGTATGCTTCGGAGGAGTTGTTTCTGGGGGCGGTTGCGGCGAAAGCGGCGTCGGAGGTGGCGCGATTCTATGCGATTGTGCCGCATGGGGACGCACCGAGTGAGGCGCTGGGCTATGCGAGCCTGATGCGGATCGAGCCGGAGCATGGGGTGATCGAGGTGGGCAATGTGCTGTTTTCGCCCGCGCTGCAGCGGACGCGCGCGGCTACGGAGGCGATCTACCTGCTGGCGAGCTATGTGTTTGAGGAACTGGGGTATCGGCGGTTCGAGTGGAAGTGCAATGCGCTCAATCTGCCGTCGCGGCGGGCGGCGGAGCGGTTTGGATTTCAGTTCGAGGGCATCTTTCGTCGGCACATGGTGGTGAAGGGCAAGAGCCGCGATACGGCCTGGTTCGCGATGGTGGACGAGGATTGGCCACGTCTGCGCGATGCGTTCGAGGGCTGGCTGGCGGCGGAGAACTTCAGCGCGGCAGGCGAGCAGTTGCGCGGGTTGGCGAGCTTTCGGTAAAGCGCCGGAACCCGCGCGGGGTGCCTCAGTTTGCGGCCTTGAACTTCAGTTTGCAGCCTTGATCTGGGCGGCCCACTGCTGAAGCTGAGTGAGCGAGATGTTTGCCAGTCCCTGCGGAACGGCGGTTGTGTTCCAGATTTCAAACTCCGTGGGGTGGTAGGTGGTGATGGCGTAGGGGACGGTGGTGGACCAGTCGATGGCGGGGCCGAGGGACTGGAATTCGAGCGGGGAGATGGTGGGCGGGGTGGTTGCCTGAGCGGCGGTGTAGAGGGATTGAAATTCGGTGTACAGGGTCTGGTCGGGCGGGTTGATGGGGTCGTCGAAATCGTGGTTGGCGACGACGGCGCGGGTGCCGAGTGCGGCGCGGAAGCTCTCCACGACCTGGAGGGTGAAGGTGTTGTCCGCCTGACCGGTCGCAGTTGAGAAAAACGGATTGAAGGTGTAGTCGAGGGGCGTCTGCGTCCAGGCGGCGTAGTCCGAGGGGGCGCTGCTGAGGCATGTCTGCATGGCGGTGTCGGAGTAGCCAGCGGCGAGGAGCGTCTGGATGTTGGAAGGGCTGCCGGGAATGATGAATGGCTCTGCGGTGATGGAGGAGCAGACGGAGATGGCGACCTCGCCGATGAGGGGATTGGTGTCGTACTCGGAGGCGAGGTGGTTCTGGAGGTAGGTCCAGAGCTGGGTGTAGGTAGGCGTCCAAAAGTCTGGCAGAACTTCGGTGTTGCCGGTTTTAGCGTCGACGATGGAGACTGAGCCGACCTGGGTGAGCACCCATGCGGGAGCGTTGACGCCGGCAAAGATGCGCAGCTTGGCGACGAGCGGTGTAGTGGGGTATTGCGCGTTGTAGGCCTGAACGGTCTGTAATGCGGAGACGAGGGCGGAGTCGTCGAAGACGCCCGTCTGGGGTTCAAGCTGGGACCAGGTGAGCTCGATGACGGCTGCGGAGTATACGCCGGGGTGAGCGTTGGCTTCGAGGAGCTGATTGGTGGGCAGGGTGCCGTTGGCGATGAAGTTCTCCTGACCCATGGTGACGAGGCCGATGATGGTTGGCTTGGCCGCGGGATTGGTTGCGCCAGTGAAGGTCGCGTTGACGGTGAGTGGCTGGGTCAGGCTCACGGTACAGGTGGAGGCGCTGCCGGAGCAGGCGCCACCCCATGCGGTGAAGGTGTAGCCGGATGCGGGAGTTTCCGTGAGAGTTACGGAAGAGGAAACGGGAAAGCCATCGCTTGCCGAGCAGGCGCTGGTGCAGGCGACGCTGATGCCAGCCGGGGTGGAGGCGACGCTGCCATGGCCGGAGACGAGGACGGTGAGTCCTGTGACCGGCGGTCCAGTCATGACCGTGGTACCGCTTCCTTTGCCGCCACACCCACAGAGGGTGAGGGTGAGGCAAGCCGCAAAGAGAGCGTACGAGCGGGCATTCCGGGAGCGAATGAGTCGAGGGAGCAAGGTTGTTCTCCTTGAGCCGGTATTGCGCCGGGCTGTGAGGGTGGGTTGCGCGGTTGAGTTGGAATGCCGAATTGCAATGCCGAGTTGCGATACTGAGTGCATGGATTGGATGCCTCGCTTATTCAACCCGGTTACCGGCTAACCCACTCCATACGGATCGGAAATGACGGCAAGAACACGAGAGCGCGGAATCGAGTGGAGGATGGAAAGTCCCGCTTTTGAATGATTGGACGTGGGCAGGTCATTTCGGGTTGACGGAGAAAATCAGGGTTGGTGCGATTTTGTGCCGGGGGCAGCGCTGGACGGATGCGTTCCTCTGTTTCGGAGAAAAAGTTGTCTTTGGCGAGCGCGTTTACGGCTTTACAATCAGTGTTGCTACC
>JAJZFR010000372.1 GCA_021805265.1 Acidobacteriota bacterium
AGGCCACGGAACGCGCCCGCGGCTATTTCGAGGGCCATCCGCCTACCTCGCCCGCCATCGCCATCCTGCGCGACGGCAAGCTGGTCTACCTGATGCAGCGCTACATCATCGAGTCCGCCACAGCCCCGCAGATCGCCGCCGAACTCGCCCGCGCCTTCGACGAACTCTGCGCCAAAGCGATCCAGTAAACCGGGCTGGCGATCTGGGCTGGCGATCTGGGCTGGCGATGCGGGCTGGCTAATCCGGGTCAGCGATTCAGACTGGCGATCCAGAAACTCAAGGCCAGTGGCTCCTACCCAACGGGAAGGTCCACTGGCGGAATTCGGAATCCTGTCTCCCATCCCCGGAATCGCGTATTTCGCACAGTGTGTAATGTGAGTACGCCAAATCGGCCCTGGGCGAAGAGCAGTCCAGTCAATCCTCGCGCAGCGCTACCATCGGTTCCACGGCCATCGCCCGCCGCGCTGGAAGGTAACAGGAAGCCAGCGCCACCAGCCCCAGCACACTCGTCACAATCGCATAAGTGGCGGGATCCCGCACACTGACCACGACGAAACTGCCCACGGCCAGCGCTGCCAGTATGGCTACCACCAAGCCGATCCCAAGGCCGATCCCGACAATGCGGATCGATTGACGATAGATCATGCGGAAGACGATGCCTCGGCTTGCGCCGAGCGCCATTCGCAGGCCAATCTCATGCACGCGCTGGCTTACCGTGTAGGAGACCACACCGTAAAGGCCGACTACCGCCAGCGTCAACCCGAGTGCACCCATGACTGCGGCAAGCGAAGCAGCGAGCTGGAACAGCATCAGGCCGTTCAGCGTATAGAGCGCCTCATGCATGCTCTGCACCTCGAACACAGGCAGTTGCGGCGCAATCTCATGCACCGCTTTCACAACCGTCGCAGCCAGGGCCAGGGGGTCGCCCCGCGTCTTCAACTGGAAGACCATCGAGCGGTTGCCGGCGACATGCTGGGCATAGGGAAGATAGAAAAACGGCCGCGACTTTGCGCCGCCTAATAACTGAAACTCCGCGTCCCCGGCAACTCCAACCACCACCAGCGGACGTTCTTTTTCGCCAGTCATGCGGAAGCTGCGACCGATCGGATCCCGATCGGGCCAGTACTTCTTTGCCGCGCTCTCGCTGATGATCGCAACATCTTTTCCCTGCGCAGCGTCAGCGCTGGTAAAGGCGCGTCCTCGCAGGATACGAATGCCCATTACAGGGAAATAATCCGTCGACACAACGTTGTAACCCGCGCCAAAACCGGTGGGATCGGTGGGGGTCGGTTCTCCATCGATCAGCGGGGTGTCGGTGGCGTTATAGAAGTAGCCAAAGGGCACCGAACTGGCGTGGCTCACAGCGTCCACTCCGGCCAGTTGTTGGAGCCGATCCTGAATGTTGGCGGCCAGGTCGCGTGTCTGGGCGTCCTTCATCCCGATCTCGCCTGGATCGATGGCGAAATTGAGCACATGATCCGGCTTGAAACCGAGGTCCATCGTCTGCATGGCCGAAAGACTGCGCACGAACAGGCAGGTGACCACCAGCAACACCAGCGATCCGGCGATCTGCAGCGCGACCAGGCCGTCGCGAAACCAATGACGGCCTGAGGTAACGCTTCGGCTGCCATCGTGAAGGCACGCGTTGACGTTGGTTCTGGCCAGCCGCAGCACGGGCACAATGCCCACCACCAGCCCGGCCAGCAGAGCCGCCGAAAACGAGTAGACAAAGATGCGCCAATCCAAATCGAAGGTAAGCGAAAGGGGGATGTCGGCATGGGTGCTGATGTGGGTGAGCGCGCCACTGGCCCACATGCCCAGCAGCACTCCCACCACTCCGCCAAGCAACGCAAGCGCTACCGCCTCGGTCATCATCTGGCGCATCAGGCGCAGTCGCTGCGCGCCAAGCGCCGTGCGAATGGCCATCTCCCGCTCGCGCACCGTGGCGCGCACCAGCACCAGATTGGCCACATTCACGCAGGCCAGCAAAAGCACCATGCCGGCAAGGCCCATAAAAAGCCCTGAAATCACGAATATGGTGTTGGGATCGCCAGTAACGATGCGCATGCTCGGCTCAGAAAATGCCGCCAGATCAATCTTTTTCTCCACATCCGGATGCTGCACCATCAGGTTCTCCGCCACCACGCTCAACTCAGCGCTGGCCTGGTGCAGGCTCACTCCGGGCAGAAGACGTCCGAAGGCTATGAAGTCGCGGTTGGTCCAGCTATTCAGAGTGTCAGCGGACATCCCTTCGATTCCCATCTCTGACAACGGCAGGAATGCCGCAACCGAGATAAAGCTTTGCAACCCATGAAAGCCTTTGGGCGCTACGCCGATCACGGTGACTTGCTGTCCGTTCACGGAGACGCTGCGCCCGACAACATTGGGGTCGGAGTTGAATTTTCCCGCCCAGAAGTCATAGCCGAGAACGATCTCCGGATCGCGCCCATAGACCTCGCCCTCGCCGGGCAAAATCAGCCTGCCAACCGCCGGCTTCAGCCCCAGCGCGTCGAACAGGTTCCCGCTCACATAGGCAGTCATGATCCGTTGCGGCTGTTGCCCGCTCGCCGCGATCCCGTCCTGCCCCAGCGTGTACAGAATGACATCGCTGAACGAACGCCGTGTCTGGGCGCGAATCGCATTGAACTCGGGCACCGAGATATTGGTGAAAAATGGCCCATGGTTCTCGCGAAGCGCCAGCGCCGCAATCTGTTCCGGCTTCGCCACCGGAAGCGCCTTGAGCAACAGCGAATTCACCACGCTGAAAATTGCCGTATTGGCTCCAATGCCCAGCGCGAGGGTCAACACCGCAGTTACCGCAAAGCTCGGAGCTTTTCTGAGCTGACGAAATGCAAAACGAAAATCCTGAAGCACGGTTCCCATCGAAGCCTCCACGGTACATAGCCGATACACGCTCGTTGGCAGCACGTTCGACGCCAAACTCACCGAAATGCAAGAGACTCATTTGCAAGCAGATAGGAGCATCTGGCAATGAATTTCACCGTACCACTCTGTCCAAAATCGAAACTTTTTGTCCGAAAACGAACACTGGCGCGGTTCTGCTGTGTCCTTGCTCCATGGCTCAGACCGCCGCGCCTGTCAGCCCGACCAACTCAGGCGCAAGGAGTTCTTCGTGGCTCTCGCGTCGTCGAATCAGCCGCACTTCGTTGCCCGCGATCAGCACCTCGGCTGGCCGAGGGCGGCTGTTGTAGTTCGAGCTTTGCGCCATGCCATACGCGCCTGCATCCAGAATCGCCACCAGATCGCCTGGCTCGACGGGCTTCATCCGCCGATCGTGGGCAAAAAAATCTCCCGACTCGCACACCGGGCCCACGACATCGACCACCTTCTTAGCGCCCGGTCGCGGACGCACAGGGACAATCTCGTGCCAGGCCTGGTAGAGCGCCGGACGGATCAGGTCGTTCATCCCGGCATCGGTAATCACAAAGGTCTTCTTCCCGTTCCGCTTGACATAGAGAACACGCGCCAGGAGTGCTCCCGCCTGGGCCACGACGAACCGCCCCGGCTCGAGCAGCAGCTTGATATCGAGGCCCTTGAGCGCGCCCTCAATCGCGGCAACATACTCGTTAACCGCAGCCTGCGGGTCAAACTCCGCACTGCCCTCGTAGTCGATTCCAAGGCCGCCGCCCGCGTCCACCGAGCGCAGCCGGATGCCGTCGCGCTCAAGCTCGCACACCAGGCGCGCTACCCGCGCCATTGCCGCGCCAAATGGCTCCGCTGTGCGAATCTGCGAGCCGATATGCGCGCTCACGCCATGTGCCACGAGCCACCGGCTCGACCGCGCCTCGTTGTAAATCCGCCGCGCCTGGCTGATCTCGATGCCGAACTTGTGCTCGCTCAGTCCGGTAGAAATGTAGGGGTGCGTCTCGGCAAAGACATCGGGGTTCACGCGCAGCGAAAATCGCGCCTTGCGTTTCCGACGAGCCGCCCGCGCAGCCAGCAGCTTCAACTCCGCTTCGCTCTCCACATGAAACGCGAGGATATTGGATTCCAGCGCAAAATCGATCTCTTCCGCCGTCTTGCCAGCGCCGGAAAACACCACGCGTCCAACCGCTTCCGGAGCAGCCGTCAGAACCCGCCGCAGCTCGCCGCCCGACACGATGTCGAAGCCCGCGCCGTGCTCCGCCAGCAGGCGCAGAATTGCCAGCGACGAGTTCGCCTTGACCGCATAACAGACCAGGTGTTCGCGCCCCGCCAGCGCCCGCTCGAAGTACCCGAAGCGCTCGATAATATGGTCCGCGCTATAGACATAAAGCGGCGTGCCATATTGGCCAGCCAGAGCTGTCAGAGAATAACCGCCGCAGCCGAGTTCCTGGGGGCCATTGGTAAGGGAATGAAACGGCCGCGCCAAACCTCGCGCACGGCCAGCCGCTGTCGTCGAATCTCGGTCCACGTCTCTGCGCCTGTCGGATGGAATTGAAATCCCAATTCGACAATAGCAGAGAGGAAAGTTTTCTTCGCGCCCCGCGCCACCTACATCACCGGTGGCACGATGACTTCGTCGGGAATTCCAATCCAGCAGGCAATATAGGCAACCTCTGCCAGAGGAAAGAGGAATATCCCGCAGAGCACCGCCAGCACACGGATCAATCCGAGATCCCAGCCGTAAGCGTAGGAGAAGGCCGCACACACGCCCGCGAAACGCCGCCCATAGAGCGGGCGAAACAGCCGACGTTGCGCAGGCACAGCGTAGCCGGAGTAACCCGCCTGACCCACGACCGGTGCGCCACACACGGGGCAAAACCGCGCGTCCGCAAGCATCGAATTTCCACAACTCTGGCAATACATGGTCATCTCTCGCCCTCCTGGTCTTTCTGGAGATTACAACGTTAGATACGCTGCGCTGCGATCACAAGTTCCATGTTTGTCGAGCATCATTCGTGGTACGGCGCGCGCAAGAGCTTGCGCGCAATCTCGCCCTGTGTGGTATCGGCTCCCATGGCCATCGCCGCCTCATAATCGCGAATCGCCAGCGCGCGTTCGCCGCCCAGATCGTGCGCCTTGCCAGCCGCCACCAGAGAGCGCCGCTTCAACTCCGCACCGGTCTCTGGCAGCCACGCCGCATGTTCATAGGCTGCTGCTGCTTCGTCGTAATGGCGCTGCCCGCGCAGCGCCTCGCCCAGGCCAAAATAGGCAAGCTCGACGTGCGCCGAAGGAAAATACTGCGGGTTTCGGGCCTCGGCCAGCAACTTCTGGTACGCGGCTACTGCAACCATCCCCTGGCCGGCGTCCTTGCGCAGGTTCGCTTCCTCAAGCGCAAAGAGAAAATTTCGCGGATAGCGCGATTCAAGCGACCGAACCACGGTTATCGCGTCCTGATACTTCGCCTCGCGGCGCAAAAACAATGCAATCACCGTATCCGATTCGACCGAAGTCATCGGCCCCCGCGACGCTGCGTCGCGCAGCATCTCCATGCCGCGCGTCTTCGATCCGGTAATCCCGGCAAAACCGAACAATAGCTTGAAGCCAAACGGCAGCGCGCCGATCACGTATTGGTACGTACCCACAACAAGCTTCGCATCGACATAATTCGGGTCCATCTGCAAGACGCGCGCCTCGTCGCCGTGGGCCTCCAGAGCCAGATGAAACGCCGTACCAAACGATCGCTCGACCATCGCCACATAGCTCGAACGCAGACTCCGCGCCCACCCCCGCGCATAGAGCGCGTCCACATCCCTGCCGTTCCGTTGCAGCCGTGCCGCTGACTCGCGCTCGACTTCGTTTTCGAGGGAAAAGATGCGATCCCGAATCGCCAGATTCTCCGGCGTCGGATGTTTGCCGGTCAGAAAACCATCCGTCGCATAAAACGTCGTGTCCAGAAGGTCCTGACGATAAAGCTCCTGAAACACCACCCCCTCGAGCAACAGCGTGGTCGCCTCCGGGTCGCCTGGATGCTGCGCCTGGACTTTTTCGAGCAGGGCGAGGCACGCTGGATAATCCAGATTGTAGAAATACTGAAATGCCTCTTTCACCGCCGGGTCGCGATGCAGAGCATTCGTAGATACCTCCGCCGCTTGCAGGCTCATTGAGGGAATCGCAAACACGCATACAAGGAGGAGTCGCACTCGGCTCCGAAATTGCGCTTCAAAACCAGACCAGCTCAGTTTTTTCATCTCTCATCCATCCTAAATCCACAGACATCAGCGCCAGATCACAGACAATTACAACCGCGCGAACTGACACGGAGCCTCTTCGTTTCGTTACTATTCTGGTAGCTGAAAATCTACGCCTGACAGCGTGTGCCCTTGCGCTGGGATGGATTGGAACCGATGAAGAGAAAAGAAATCCTGCTGATGATGATCCGCCTGGCAATCGCCAATGGCTTCGAGCTTCGTCGCTGGTTCACCGCCAACATTCAGCCAGAGTGGCCAGGCACGGAGGAAGCGATGGCGCTCGTTTGCGACCAGGGGCGTTTTTATGCGCTGATCTTTTCCCACGAGTTTGCCCGCTCCGTCTGGAAGCATGGCCAGCAGATGCAGTTCATTGTCCCCTCGACGACCTACTCGCGCAGAAACGCGAAGGGCGAAATGATTACCGTAACGCGCAAACCGTTTACCCGAAGAACCATCAAGGCGGATGTGTGGCAGTATCACCTCCAACAAATGGTGCTGACCGAAGATCCGATTCGCTATCTGCGGCGATTTCTGCCTACTCGGGAAGATCTGCAACCTGGCCGCACAACCTCCGGCACAGGACACTCTCGGGAATAAGATTGCCTGCAATCCATCTCATCGTCCCAAAACAATACAATCTATCGATGGCAAAGAATTCTGCTACCTAACTGTTAGAGATTAATAACTTCAGAATGCTAAGTCGATGTCTCGATTCAGAACATATAATTTGTCTCATTTAGTTACAGTGCCGCAGACGCCTCCAATACATCTCCCGAGGCATTTCTCGTATCCATAGGATTTCATATAAGGACGAGCCAGAAATCGCCTGTTTCGATCAGGAAATTATGCCAATACAATCAGCTATTTACAGCAAATATAGCCTGTCCTGACCAGGATTGGCTTGAATCTTTCGACGAGATATGTTCCCATAATTAAGAAATGTTAAGAAGCAAAGCATCGCATCGGAGTTGTCGAACGACCTGGACCACCTCTGTACTGGTACTTCTGGTAACAGTGGCGGGTACGGTTGCGCAGACTCCTGTTCATGCCGGTCGGCAAAGTACAGCAAAACCTGAGAAGTCTCAGCATTGGACACAAACCGGACGAGCCTCCTGGTATGGGCGACGCTTCCAGGGGCAGCGCACAGCAAGCGGCGAGTTGTTTGATCGTGAATTGCTAACCTGCGCTCATCCGACGCTAGCGATTGGTACTCTCGTGCGAGTTACCAACCTGGCCAACAAGCGCACAATCATGGTGCGCGTGAATGATCGCGGTCCGGTTGTTCCGGGACGCATCGTCGATCTGTCCTATGCCGCCGCGCATGCACTGGGCTTCCGACGCGACGGAATCGCTCGGGTTCGCCTCGACCGGGTCGAGGGCGCGGAGACGGCCCAGTTGGACTGGCCGGAAGTCAATTCCGAAGCAGCAGCCATCGCCACCCGTTGATACCGCTAAAATCGAAGCATGGATTCCTATCCCGATCCTGCGGTTCACTCCGCACGAGACCATCGATGCAACTCTGCCCGTGATCGCCTGATTGTTGCTCTCGATTTTCCAGCGGCATCCGAAGCGCTCAAACTCGTCGAGCTGCTCGACATGCAGTGCCAATGGTTCAAGGTTGGTCTGGAACTTTATATAGCCGCCGGACCCTCCATTGTGACCACGCTGGTTGAGCGCGGATACTCGGTTTTCCTCGACCTCAAGCTCCATGACATTCCGAACACCGTAGCGTCTGCCGTTCGTTCTGCTGCGTCGCTGGGAGCGAGCCTGCTGACCGTTCACGCCTCCGGAGGACCACGGATGCTCGCGGCAGCGCAGGAGGCGGCTCAAGCGCTCTCGACGGCCCCGCAACTGCTCGCCGTCACCGTGCTCACAAGCATGAGCCAACCGGATGTCACCGCGATTGGGCTTCCCCGTTCGCCAGCCGAACAGGTTCTGCTCCTCGCTCAGATGGGCCTCTCGGCAGGCATCTCCGGCTTTGTCTGTTCCCCGCTGGAGGTCGCTGGTTTACGAGCATTGACTGGTGATGCCGGAATCCTGGTCATCCCCGGCGTACGCCCGGATGGCTCCGCTGCCGGAGACCAGCAGCGCATCGCAACGCCAGCGCAGGCGCTCCGTCTGGGAGCCAGTTCTCTGGTCGTCGGGCGACCGATTACGCAGGCCAGCAATCCCGCTGCCGCAGCATCGGCAATCCTCGCCGAGATGAGCGCATGCCTCGGCTCCTGACCGCCTCGCTGCACACTGGAACCCCCCAGCGTTCGGTCACATGAGCCGCAGCGCATCCACATCGACAACGAGATTGCGGCGCGGAATCTCGCACTGTTCCGCATGTGCCACAAGCCCTCGCAGCAGGCGATTCAGCGCGCTCCGCGAACCAGCCTTCAGCACAAGATGAAATCGCCATGTCTCCTTGATCCGCGCGATGGGAGCGGTGCAGGGGCCGAGTACGCGCACACCCTCGGGAGCCGACTTCTGCAACCATTGACCAAGCCGCTCCGCCCACCCCGCAGCCTGCGGCATCTCGCGCGATTGGATGATTACGTTGGCCAGCAAGCCAAACGGCGGATAGTGCATCCAGCGGCGATACTTCAACTCGCGCTCGACGAAGCTCGTGTAATCGTGCCGGGAGGCGGCAACAATCGAATAGTGCTCCGGATGGTAGGTCTGCACCACCACGCGTCCCGGCAGGTCGCCTCTTCCGGCGCGCCCGGAGACCTGGGTGATGAGTTGAAATACACGTTCCGCAGCGCGAAAATCGGGCATCCCCAGCGCGTGGTCGCAGCCCACCACGCCCACTGTCGTTACGCCGTGCACATCATGGCCTTTGGCGATCATCTGTGTGCCGACAAGCAGGTTGATCTCGCCCGAGTGAAGGCGGCTCAGCAGGCGTTCGAGATCGTAGCGACCGCGCACGGTATCGCGGTCCATACGCCCGATGCGAGCTGCGGGAAATATCTGTTGCAGTCGTTCCTCGCCCTGCTGGGAACCCGCGCCAAGGTAGTAGAGATGTTCGCTGTCGCATTTGGGGCAGCGCGCCGGCACTGCGCGCCGAAAGCCGCAGTAGTGGCACTCCAGCCGCTGCCCGGCGGAGGCAATTGCCTCGACCGAATCGACCGGTTTGTGGTGCGTGAGAGAAATGGCGCAGTTCTGGCATTCCAGTTTTTCGCCGCAGCTTCGACACATCACCACGAACGAGTAACCGCGTCGATTGAGCAGGATCATGGCCTGTTCGCCGCGATCAAGCGTCGCCTGCACTTCGGAGATAAGGAGTCGCGAAAAAATCTGTTCCTGCCCGGTCTGCTGAAACTCCTGTCGCATGTCTACCAGCTCGACGGCGGGCAACGGGCGCTGGTTCACGCGCTCGGCCATCGACACGATCTGGTATTTCCCAACGACGGTATTCTGCCAGCTTTCGAGCGATGGCGTTGCGGAGCCAAGCACGACGGGAACGCCCTCGAGACGGGCGCGCATGACAGCCACGTCGCGTGCGTTGTAACGCGGCGTCTCCTCCTGCTTGTAACTGCCGTCGTGCTCCTCATCGACAAGAATCAGTCCGAGTTGCGGCAGCGGAGCAAAGATGGCCGAGCGTGTGCCGACCACAATCGGCGTCTCGCCGCGACGGATGCGATGCCACTGCTGGGCGCGCTCTGCCGGCGTCAGCGCGGAGTGAAGCAGCGCGACCTGTGTGCCAAAGACCGCATCGAGCTGCGCCGCTGCGGCGGGCGTCAATCCAATCTCCGGAACCAGCAGCAAAGCCGACAGGCCGCGCTCGATCGCAAGCTGCATCGCGGCCAGATACACTGCCGTTTTCCCTGAACCAGTCACCCCGTGCAGCAGGATCGGCTGAAATCGCCCGAGTGCTGCGGAGATGCTGGCCAATGCTTCGATCTGCGATTCATTCAACGCGTGACGCTGCGGAATGTGGCCTATCGCGCTCAACTGAAATTCCGTTGGACGCTCTTCAATGCGAACCAGGCCGCGCCGCACCAGAGTTTGCACCGTACTGGGCGACGGGGCGATCCGTCGAAGCTCGGCCAGCGGCAACTCTCCGCCCGCGGCGGCCAGCTCGGCAAGTACACTCTGCTGCAACTCGGTGAGTGTGGGAAGTCGCGCCTCCGAAAGCAGCACCGCAAAGCGCGTCATGCGGCGCGCATCCCGCTCGACCGCACTGGTCTCGCGGGCAATCCACTTGCGACGCAACAGGCCGTTGATCAAGGTCAGAGTAGCCCCGCTCGCCGTTCTCAACCGCGAAAGTTTTACTGGCTCTCCGGAGGAGAGATGTGTGAGCAAATCGATCTCGATCAACTGGGCTTGGGACTGGGCTGGCGAGGCCTGGCGACTCCTCCGCGAAACCGGCACCACCCCGTCCATCGACTTTGCCAGGGCATCGCGGCCGAGATCGGTAATCCGGTAATACACTGTGCGGCGCACCTCGGCCATCAGCGGCAACATGCTGCGCAGAACTTCTCCTATAGGAGCCAGATAATACTGCGCCATCCAGCGCGCCAACTCGAGCAGGCGCTCGCTCAAGAGCGGCTCCTCATCGAGAATGGATTCAATCGGACGCACCTCGTACTCGGGTGCCGGGCCAGAGTGCAGCGCGGTCACCACGCCGATCAACTTTTCCTGGCGAAAGGGAACGATCACCCTCATGCCATGTTGCAGGGCCGCACCCTCGGGCAGGAGGTAGGTGAACGTCCTGTCCAGCGGAACGGGAAGCGCGACTTCGCAGTATGAGGCCATCAGAAGAACCAGAC
>JAJZFR010000235.1 GCA_021805265.1 Acidobacteriota bacterium
CCGGTGCTGGCGCGTGCGCCGCTGCTGTTGAGCGAGTCTCTGCTGTTTCCGTACAAGGAAGGATTGAGTTTCGAGCAGGATGTGTGGATGGACAAGGGGCGTGAGGCTGCCTTCGCAGGAGCGCTGGATCGACCGCCATCGTCGAGCTGGGAGGTGATGAATCCGCGCATGTATGAGCAGAAGATGCAGGCACCGATTCCAGCGATGCCGGATATTCACCCTCTGGTGGATGCGCGTTATCGCCCTTATGATATTGGACAGATTGGCCAGCTCGACCTGCGAATTCTGGCCGAGCTTTACGGTGGGCCTGCGGCGGCGCGACGCCTGACCTCGGCGTGGGATGGAGGGATTTACTGGGCAGGCCAGTTGAAGTCTGCGCACAGTGCGGCGGAGCAGGCGAGCACGGCTTCCATCGCGTTGCTGTATCTTTCGGCGTGGAAGAATCCGGCGTCGGCGCGGGTGTTTGCCGCGATGTATGCCAACGAACTGGGCGAGAAATATTCCGGAGTGAAGGCTGTGGCTGGAACGGGCGGGTCGGCGGGGGACGATCAGGTTTATTCGACGAGCGAAGGCCCGGTGCTGATTCGTGTGCGCGACAGATATGTTTTTGTCGCGGAGAGCTTCGATGTGGAGACGGCGCGCAAGCTGGGCGACCTGATGATCGACGCGCAGGGAACCGGTGAGTTGCAGACGGCGAGCAGTGTGGCCTCACACCGGGAGCAGGTGGAGGATTTGTCGTCGAGCTGGATTCGTTTTGTCGGCTCGTGCGGGGTGATGAAGGCGGCGCTGGGTCGATGACGTTAGCGCGTACGAGCGAGCGAATGCGAGAGGTTTTTCCGCGCGTCTTGGTTGGCGATTTGTCGTGCTGTCTTGCGGGCACCGTGGATTGTGCAGTGGTGCATGGTTGCAAGGATCCGTGTCATCGGCGGGCGGTTGGATATGGTGGCAGTCTTGCGAAAAATCATCCGGAATATCTGATGCGGGAAGAGGCCGACGACCTGTGGCTGAACCTGATCGACCCGCCGGTGCCGCTCTTTCAGGCGGAGACGTTTCTGCGCTTTCTGGCCTTTGCAGGTGCGCATCATGATCGCGGAGCGGCGGTGCTGATTCATTGCAATCAGGGTGAGTCGCGGTCGGCTTCGCTGGCGCTGCTGTTGCTGGCAAAGCATCTGCACGCGCTTCCTGAAAATACTTACGACGCGGCACGGAGCGCGTACGAAGCTCTCGATGGCAGCTATCGTCCCGGAGCAGGGATTGCGCGGTTTCTGAGCGAGCAGTGGAGCGTGATCCATTGCCCGTGCGCGCGCTGTGAGGCTCGATGAGTCGCCGCGTACGTCGTGTCGATATACTGAAATGTCTGGCGGACTTGGGTCGCGGAATATGACCCTGGTTTCGGTCCGTCGGGGGAGCGATGAGCGTGCAAGAGGGAACAGTGCAGGCAGAGATCGGCATCATTGGCGGCAGCGGACTTTACTCGATGCCAGGCTTGACGAACGTGCGGGAAATGGCCGTGGAAACGCCCTTTGGCGCGCCTTCGGACGAGTTTGTTCTGGGCGAACTCGAGGGGCGCAGGGTGGTGTTTCTGGCGCGTCACGGGCGGGGTCACAAGCTGTTGCCTTCGGAGTTGAACTTCCGCGCGAATATGTATGCGATGAAGCTGCTGGGCGTCGAGCGTATCCTGTCTGTCTCCGCAGTCGGCTCGCTGAAGCAGGAGCACAAGCCGACGGATTTTGTGATCCCCGACCAGTTCCTGGATCGTACGTTTCACCGCGCGAGCACCTTCTTTGGCGAAGGGATTGTTGGCCATGTCGGGTTTGGCGATCCGGTCTGCGCGACGGTTGCCGAAGCGGCGGCTGTGGCCTGTGAACAGGCGGGCGTGGTGGGCAAGCGGGGCGGCGTGTATGTGTGCATGGAAGGGCCGCAGTTTTCGACCAGGGCAGAGTCGAATCTGTATCGAAGCTGGGGCGCGGATGTGATCGGGATGACCAACCTGCAGGAGGCGAAGCTGGCGCGCGAAGCGGAGATTTGCTACGCGACCGTGGCGATGGTGACCGACTACGACTGCTGGCATCCGGAGCACGACGCGGTGACGATCGACCAGATTGTGGCGGTGCTGCACCAGAACGCGGCGAATGCGGCAAGGGTGGTGCGCGCGGCGGTTGCGGCGCTGCCAGCGGGGGAACGGAAGTGCGGCTGCGCAACGGCCGCCAAGTATGCCATTCTGACGCAGCCGGAGGCGATTCCCGAAGCGACGAAGGATAAGCTGCGCTTGTTGTATGGCAAGTACTTCGGCTGATTGCAACTCGAAACAAAAGTTGAGCGGAGAAGACGAGACAGAATGTCGATTACCGTGGTTGGTTCGGTAGCCTTTGATTCGATTGAAACGCCTGTCGGGCGGCGGGAGCGCTGCCTTGGCGGAGCGGCTACTTATTTTGCGCTGGCAGCGAGTTACTTCACCGCCGTGCGCGTGATTGCCGTGGTGGGTGAAGATTTCAGCGCCGCTGAAGAGGCTGTTTTTACAGCGCGCGGGATCGATCTGCGCGGGCTGGAACGCGCTGCGGGCAAGAGCTTTTTCTGGGCGGGGAATTATCTGGAGAATCTGAATGAAGCGAAGACGGAACAGACGGACCTGAACGTCTTCTCGAGCTTCAATCCGCAGATTCCCGAGGCATATCTCGACTCGGATTTTTTGTTTCTTGCGAATATCGATCCGGTGCTTCAGAAGCGGGTTCGCGAGGCTATGCCGCAGGCGCGCCTGGTGTGCGGCGACACGATGAATTACTGGATCAACGACCATCGCGCGGCGCTCGTGGAAGTGTTGCCCGCGATGGACGTGCTGCTGATCAACGATACGGAGACGCGTCTGCTCTCGGGCAAGCAAAATTCCGTTCAGGCGGCGCGCGACGTGCTTGCGCTGGGGCCGAGGGCGCTGGTGGTCAAGCACGGCGAGTATGGCGCGACGGCATTCTTTGAGGCGGGTGCATTTGGAGAAAATGTTGACGCTCGGCGAGCCTTTCGCGCGCCCGCGCTGCCTCTGGCCGAGGTGGTGGATCCGACCGGCGCAGGAGATAGTTTTGCGGGCGGATTTTTTGGATACATTGCGTCGCAGCCGGAGTTGACTCGAGCGGTCTTTCGTCGCGCAATGTTTTACGGCAGCGTGATGGGGTCGTTTGCGGTGGAGCGCTTTGGCACCGAGCGGTTGCAGGAGCTAAGCCGCGAAGAGATCGATGCTCGCTTCGAGCGGTTGCGCGAGTTGACGCATCTGGATTGACGAGAGCTGCGAAGGAGTTGAGATTGCCTCCATCCCGTTTCCATGCGCCTGGTGAAAGGGAAGCGCCGGCACTGCCAGGCGTGGGCGAGCAGTTGTGGCTGCTCGGCGCAGCGCTGGCCGCTTCGCTTGCTGCGATTTTCTGGAGCGCGCGCCATCATGTGTTTCTGTTGTATGGAGACGCCGAGGCGCACCTGCATATTGCGCGACGACTCTTCGATTCGCATCGCGCGGGGCTGGGCCAGCTTGGGTCGGTGTGGCTGCCGCTGCCGCATCTAATCCTCGCGCCGTTCGCTGCGGTCGATGGTTGGTGGCGCGATGGATTTGCTCCGGTGGTTCCTGCGGCGCTTTGTTATCTGGTCGCGGTGCCGGGGTTGTATCGATTGTTGCGGAAGTGGCTTGAGCCGCTGCCGTCAGCCCTATCGGCAGCGCTCTTCGCGGCGAATCCAAACCTGCTCTACTTGCAGACGACGGCGATGACGGAGCCGCTGTTTCTAGCTGAACTGATCTGGTCGGTGCTGCTTCTGGTCGAGTGGCGCGGCGCGCTCGATGCGTCCGCCGCGAAGATAAATTCCTCGTTGGGTGCGCGGCATCTCTGGCCGTTGACGGGGGTGTTGGTTTGCGCAGTTGCGACGCGCTATGACGGATGGATTCTTGCCTTTGTCGCGTGGCTGATGATGGCTATCACGTTGCTCCGGCGTGGCGGGCTTTTTCAGAGGCGATTCATTGCCGCGAGTTTTGCGCTGCTGGCTGCGCCGGTGTTGTGGATGGTTTACAACTCGGTTTATTTTGGCGACTGGCTGGACTTCTTGCGCGGGCCGTATTCGGCAAAGGCGATCGAGATGCGGACATCGAGCGGAGTTTTTCCGCCGCATCCGGGCTGGCATGACCCGTGGGTTTCAACCCTGTTTTTCTGGAAGGCATCGGAGCTTGACGCGTTTGCGCGTGGCTGGGGATGGGTGCTGCTGATGTTTTCGGTTGCCGGGCTGCTGCTGCTGTTTGCGCGCGGGAGGTTTGACGCAGATCATGGCAATGGTGGCGGAAGATGTGTTGTACCGGGGCTGCGCTGGACGCTGCTGCTGTGGTTTCCATTACCGTTTTATGCCTACTCGGTGAGCTATGGATCGGTGCCGATCTTTCTGCCTGTCTGGTGGCCTCACTCGTGGTACAACACGCGGTACGGGATGGAGATGCTGCCCGGTTTTGCGTTCGCCTTCGGGTTTGCTGCGGAGCGACTACTGAATGCGACGCGACAACGAACGGTGGTTGCGGTGGCGCTGGGCTTCATGCTGGTCGCGAACCTTGGCGAGATGCTGGAGCAGGGGCCGCTGGTCTTTGTGGAGGGGCGCAGGAATTACGAGGCGCGCGGCTACTACAATACGGCGATTGGCGGGGTTATCGCGCGGCTTCACGAGCTGGACCCGCGTGGGTTGCTGCTGCTCGATACGTCGAGTTTTCCGACGATCGTTCCACGCGCGGGGATGACGTATCGCGAGACGCTGAACGAAAGCGACAAGGAGTTTTTCCGCGCTGCGCTGGCCGCGCCCGCTGCTCATGCTGACATGGTGCTGGCGTTTGCGGGCGACGAGGTTGCGGCGGCGGTGCGCGCGCATCCGGACGATCTGCGGCTGGCGCAGTGTTTCCACTCGTCCGGGCAGGCGGATGCCTGTCTTTATATCTCGGAGCTTTCGCCGCTGGCGCGCGGGAATGCCGGCGGTCCATGACACCGCTGACGATAGAGGATGCGCGGTGATAGCATCGGGCAGGGAACTAGAGCAGTTTCACAGTTACTGTGCCCGAACCAGAATTGCGAGGTGCAGCTTTTCTTAAGGAAAAGCTGCGCGAATATTCACTCCCGCTGGGTAGACCTACTGTGGAACTGCTTTAGCGGCACAAAATACTCAAGCGGAAGCGGCCTGGCAAGCCTGGGCGAGCCTGGATAAGGACGACGAATTTCTTGATTCCATTTACCAAAGCGCACGCCTGTGGCAATGATTTCCTGATCGTTGCGGAAGCGGACACGAAGGGCCTCGATCAAGCCTCGCTTGCGGCGCAGCTTTGCCAGCGGAACACCGGCATTGGCGCGGACGGGGTGGAGTTCTTCGAGTGGACGGGCGAGCTTTCCGGGCGCGTCCGCCTGTATAACGCCGACGGGTCGGTGGCGGAGATCAGCGGCAACGGCACACGCTGCGTGGCCGCGTGGATGGCCGAGGAGCGCAACTGCCAGCCCGGCGAGAGCCTGATGATCGAGACCGATGCGGGGCCGCGCATGTGTCGGATCGAGGAGTTTCGCGCGAGCGCGGATCAGGGGCCGACGGCTCTGATCACGACCGACATGGAAGTGCCGGAGTGGGAGCGGCGCGCGCTTGAACTGGCGGATGGCACGGTGATCGAAGGGGTTTTTGTTTCGATGGGGAATCCTCACTTTGTGATTCTTGTGGAGAATCCACGGAGCGAAGACGGGGCGTTGGATTTTTCGCTGGCGGAGCGAAGCTGGCAGGAGATTGGCGAGGAGATTTGTTTTCATCCGGATTTTCCCGAGCAGACGAATGTCGAGTTTGTGCAGCGGATGGCATCCGGCCGTGGGCGGCGCGACCAGGTGGCGCTGCGCATCTTCGAGCGCGGTGTGGGACCGACGAGTTCGTCCGGCACGGGCACTTCGGCAGCGGCGACGGCGATGATCGCAGCGTGGGGCGGGCAGTCTCCGGTCGAGGTGTTTGCGCCGGGCGGGATGCAGACGGTGAACTGGCCGGGCGCGGAAGAGCCGCTGCTGCTGACGGGGCCGGCGACGCTGGTGGCGCGCGGCGAGGCCTGGTAGCCCATGGACCCGCTGCATACCTTGTTGAAGCCGCTCGCGGCCGCAGTTGGGGTGAAGGCGATGGCGTTGTCGCCCGCATCGACACCGGATGCCGGGCGCGTGAGGCGGGGAATGGAAGCGCTGGGGACGCTGGGATTCCTGCCGGTTGAGGCGGCGCACATGCTCACGCGCGGGCCGCTTTATTTTGCGGGGACGGTCGAGCAGCGATTGCTCGATCTGCACGCGGCCTTTGCCGATGATACGGTGCGATTGATCTTTTCTACGCGCGGCGGGTATGGGTCCAACCATCTTCTGGACGGTCTGGATATGGACCTGTTGGCGGCGCATCCCAAGCCGATGTTCGGTTACAGCGACCTGACGGCACTGCAACTGACGTTGCTGGATACGATTCATCTTCCGGCGTTTCATGGGCCGATGATTTCGCCGGATTTTGCGCGCGAGGACGGCGTCCACCTGCCGAGCCTGCTGGCCGCGCTGGCTGGGGAGCCCTATACGGTGGGCGCGGGGGAAGGTTTGCGTCTGCTGCGCGCGGGGCGCGAGACGCGGCCGGTTCGCGGCACACTTTACGGCGGCTGCCTGAGCATTCTGGTTGCGCTGCTGGGCACGGCCTTCGAGCCGCGCACGGAAGGCAAGATACTTTTTCTGGAGGATGTGGGGGTGAAGCCTTATCAGCTTCATCGGATGCTGTGGCAGATGAAGCAGGCGGAAAAACTGGACGGAGTGAAGGCGATCATTTTTGGCGAGATGCTGGATTGCGTCTCGGCCGGGGCGCGGCCTGAGCTGGTGGAAGAGGCGATTCTGAGCGCGCTCGAAGAGTTCGAGGGACCGATTGCGATTGGCCTGCGCAGCGGCCACGTGTCGCGCGCAAACGTGACGCTGACACTGGGCGTCGAGGCCGAGCTGTCGCAGGGAGACGCGCCGGAACTGCGGATGCTGGAAGCGGCGGTAGCGCGATGACGGCGACAAGACATATTCATCTTTCGGGCATCTGTGGCACGGCGATGGCTTCGATTGCGGGCCTGCTGCGCGAGAAGGGTTATCGCGTCACCGGTTCCGATGCAGCGGCGTATCCGCCGATGAGCGAGATGTTGCTGGAGATGGGCATTCCCGTCGCCGAGCCATACAGCGCGGCCAATCTCGATCCTCGCCCGGACCTGGTCATCATCGGGAACGCGCTTTCCCGCGGCAACCCTGAAGTGGAGCGCGTTCTCGACGAGCGGATTCCTTTTACCTCGATGGCGGCGATTCTGCGCGAGGAGTTTCTAGCACCCACCGGTGCCGCGCCGCGCCAGTCGCTGGTGGTGGCCGGAACGCACGGCAAGACGACCACGACGAGCATGCTGGCGTGGATATTTCAGACTGCTGCGCAAGAGGAGCCAGCGCTGGAGCCGTCGTTTTTGATCGGCGGCGTGGCGGAGAATTTCGGCACGAGTTTTCAACTGCGGCCCACGCGCAATTTCATTCTCGAGGGCGATGAATACGACACGGCGTTTTTCGACAAAGGGCCGAAGTTTCTGCACTACTTTCCCGATGGCTTGATTGTGACCAGCGTGGAGTTCGATCACGCGGATATTTATGCGGATCTGAGGCAGGTGAAGACGGCGTTTCAGCGGCTGGTGAATCTGGTGCCGCGGCGCGGCGTGATCGTGGCCTGGGATGGCGCGGAAAATGTGACCGAGTGCGTGGCGAGCGCGCACTGCCGGGTGGAGCGCTACGGGTTTGCGGCGGAGTCGGCATGGCGCATTGCGGACCTGCGTTTCGAGGGAGGCCGGAGCCGGTGGCGAGTACTGCGCGGCGGCGCGGAGTGGGGCGAGTTCTCGATGGCGGTTGCGGGCGAACACAACGCGCTCAACGCAACGGCAGCAGCCGCGCTGGCCACGAGCCACGGTGTTTCGCTGGCTTCGATTCAGGCGGCGCTGGCGAGCTTTCGCAGCGTTCGGCGGCGGCTGGAGGTGCGCGGTGTGGTTCGCGGGGTGACGATTGTCGATGACTTCGCGCATCATCCGACGGCGATTCGCGAAACGCTGCGCGCGCTGCGCCAGATGTTTCCCAGCGGGACGAGCGAAGACGGGGGTCGTCTGTGGGCGGTGCTCGAGCCGCGCTCGAATACGCTGCGCCGCAACGTCTTCGAGCGCGAGCTGGTGGAGAGCCTGGCGCTTGCCGATCACGTACTGCTGGCCGCCGTCTATCAGCAGCAGCGCATTCCGGAGGACGAGCGGCTCGATCCGGAGCAGGTGGTGAGAGCGCTCAGAGAGCGGGGAACTCCCGCAGCGCTCTGCGCGGACGCGGCAGCGATAGTTGCCACGCTCGAGGTCGAAGCGCGCGCGGGCGACGTGATCGCGATTCTCTCGAATGGCGGCTTCGACGGCATCTATGAAAAACTGCCCGCAGCGCTGGCGAACGAAACGAACGCGGGGGACGCGCATCGATGATTGCTGCCGGTGTGCTGATGGCGACGTTTTTACTGCTTGGCCTGCCGGCGGCGGTGGTGCTGATTCCGTGGCGGCTGGCGACGGGCGACATCCTGCCGCTGTATCGCGCGGCGCTTGCAATCGTACATACGGGGTTTCGGCTGGCGGGTATTCGCGTGGTGGTCGAAGGGGTCGAGCATATTCCGCAGGACCGTGCGTGCGTTTTCATGTCCAATCATATTTCGAATCTCGATCCGCCGGTGCTGCTGCCTGCGATTCCGGGCCGCGCGTCGGTATTTCTGAAACAGTCGCTGATGAAGATTCCCATCCTCGGGTGGGCGATGCGGCTGGCGGATTTCATTCCCGTCCGCCGCGATGGCAGTGTGCAAAGCGCGCAGGAAAACGTGCGCCGCGCGAGCCTCGCTCTGGAGCGCGGGATACACATCATGACCTTTGTGGAAGGCACGCGCTCGCGCGACGGACGGCTCTTGCCCTTCAAGAAAGGGCCGTTTTATCTAGCCATGGAAACCGGCGCGCCGTGCGTTCCGGTCACGATTTCCGGCACCGAGACGATGATGCGCAAAGGCAGTCTGCGCATCTTTCCCGGCGTGGCGCGTATTGTGTTTCACGCGCCGATTCAATCTGCGGAGTACCGGGAACGCGAGGCGCTGATGACAGCGGTCCGCAGGGCGATTGCGAGCAGATTGCCGGAATCGATGCGTTGAGTGGTTTGTTTGCGGTTAATACCCAGCGGGAGCGGATCTTCGCGCAGCTTTTCCTTAAGAAAATCTGCACCTCGCAATTCTGGCTCGGGCACAGGAACTGTGGAACTGCTCTAGCGAACGATGGCGTTGTAGCCGTCGCTGAGCAATTTCTGGCGCGTGGCGAGGGCGTCGGCGCGGGTGGAAAACGGGCCGACCTGAATGTGCATCAGGTTGTCGGAAGGCAGGTGGGCGAGGGTGACCGGATAGCCCCGCTTGCGTAGCGCATCGAGTAGAACTTCGGCATCTGTGCGGTCTGAAACAGCGGCGACCTGAACCATGATCGACGGGGGGAGTGAAGCGGAAATCGGGTTCTGGGTCGGAGTTTGCGAGGCAGACTCCGGGGTTGGCGCGCCCTGGTCGGGCGATTCGGTTGCGGCTGTGAGGTCGTCGGCGATGGGTGTTGGCGCGGTGGCAGACGTGTCCGTTGCCGGCGCGGTAGCAGACGTGTCCGTTGCCGGCGCGGTAGCTGCCGACGAGAGCGTCGGGGATGGTTTTTCAGTTTTGTTTTCGGAGGGAGCAGCCGCGCCGGGGGCAGAAGCTCTGGCGACGGGCGCGCTCCGGGTGCGAAGACCGAAGGTGTAGCCCACGCCAAAACACAGGCCGCAGAGGAGAACGAGGGCGAAGAAAAGCAGCAGCAGTGTGCCCGCGCCAAGCGTCAGTTCGCGGTCCTGCGGCATCGGTTCTTCTCTGTCCTCTTCAAAAACGGTGCGCACAGCGGCTCCGGGAGTCTTCGAGATTGCGATTCAGAGGGACTAAATCGCGCCTCATTCAGTTTAAGGCCGGCACCGGTTGCGAGCCTCAGGCTTTGCTGTTGATGGCCGCCTGTGGTGTGCCTTTGTGGATACCATCGCGGAGCATGGAAAGCACGTCCATGGGCAGCGGGAAGACGATGGTGGTGTTTTTCTCGACGCCGATTTCGGTGAGGGTTTGGAGGTAGCGCAACTGCATGGTGAGCGGCTCGGTGGCCAGCAGCGCGGCAGCGTCCACGAGCTTTTGTGCGGCGACGAATTCGCCCTCGGCGTGGATGATCTTGGAGCGTTTCTCGCGCTCGGCTTCGGCCTGCTTGGCCATGGCGCGGAGCATCTGTTCGGGCAGGTCCACCTGTTTGACCTCGACCGACAAAACCTTGACGCCGAAGGGTTCGGTGCGTCGATCCATGATCTCCTGGATGCGCAGGTTGAGCTTGTCGCGGTGGCTGAGGAGTTCATCCAGCTCGACCTCACCCAATACCGAGCGCAGGGTGGTCTGGGCGAACTGGGAGGTCTGGTAGGCGTAGTTGGCCACGTTGACCACGGCCAGATTGGGGTCGATGACCCGCAGCGTCACCACGGCGTTGACCTTGATGGTGACGTTGTCACGGGTGATTACGTCCTGAGGCGGCACTTCCATGACGTCCTGTCGCAGGGAAATGCGCACAAGCTGATCGAGAGGTCGAAAGACGAGGAAGATTCCCGGCCCCTTGGGCGCGGACAGAGTGCGGCCCAGACGGAAGATAACGGCGCGCTCATACTCGCGGAGAATCTTGATCGAGTTCAACAGGTAAAGCACGATGACAACGACGACGATCAGCAGCGGAATTCCGGTCAATGCCATGGAACGGCCCTCTTTCTTTTGCGCCTGTGAC
>JAJZFR010000301.1 GCA_021805265.1 Acidobacteriota bacterium
AGCAGAAAAAAATCCAGCGCGTCCAGCGACCAACTGAGCAGCGAAGCCAGAAAGGCATTGCGCTGCCAGCGGCTAAGACCCTGAAACAGCTTCAGCGCAGAGGACATACGCCGGAGCATACCAGACGTGCCAATCCCCAGGCACGCCGCGCCCCCAATCCACGCGACGAGAGGAATGACTGCTTCCTGACTGTACCGGTTGGGTAGGGAATCCACCCCATCTGCCAGGAGCCAGTAACCCTACTCATCTCGCCGCTGAGAGCCGGCTGGCCTGCGTTTCACTTCCGCGATGTAGAGCGGATCAAGAGTAGTTGAAAAATTGCAGAAAACATCTTGCTCTTTTCAGCTTTCACGTTAACAATGTTCGCCATAGCTGTTGGGCCAGATTTCTGGAAGGAGACCATTCGATGTCACGTACCGTCCGGCGACAGGTTGAAAGCACCTACTTGCGCTTGCGAACCGCAGCCGCGTTCATTGGATTTGCCTTTCCCCTGGTTCTTTGGATAGGCGGTCTTTGCGCCGGGTTTGGTCTGTGCGACTCCATGAGCGCCTATTACCATGCGAACCCGCATTCCCAGGAGAGATGCCAGACGGCATGCCGCGATCTGACCCCACTGCAAAACGAGGCAATTCCCCAGGCGGGGACCATGCGAAACGCATTCGTCGGCCTCCTGTTCGCGATCGGAATAATCCTTTTCGTGAATAAAGGGTATAGCAGACACGAAGATATTCTCCTCAGCTTCGCAGGCGCGTTTGCGTGGTGCATCGCGATCTTCCCAATGCCATGGAAATGCAAACCTTCGTGCCCAATATCGATGCACGGTGCGTCGGCGATTCTTTTCTTCGCGTGTATCGTCATCATCATCGTCTTCTGCTCGGAAGATACCGTGAAATATCTCCCTACGAGCAAGATGAAAAAATGTTTTCGAATTTGCTACTGGATTCTCGCGGGATGCATGGGGTTGTCGCCATTGACAGCCTACCTGATGAACGAGTCGATTCCCGGCCATAACAGCTATATCTTCTGGGTTGAGTTCGTCGGAATCTACGCATTCGGCGTGTATTGGCTGGTCAAAACCAAAGAAATTTCAATACTGATTCATGAGCGGGAGAAACAGAAGATTCATCGCACACATAGGCATGCTCGGAACAGGAATGCAGGTCGCCTGGTTATTCCCGTAAACATGCTTCTCTGAATGGGAAGCTCCGCCCATACCGTTTCCCACGACGATTCAGCCGGGTGGTCGAAGACCTCGTCGCAACCCGTGGATTGAAGCATGTACCCGCCAGCCGGACCTTGTAAGCGACTGCGTGAGCCTGGGTAGCCATTCTCCTCAGGCACCACCCGAGTCACCCTGCCAGGAATATTTGTTGCAACGAGTACTTTCCCTGCTGCATCCTATCCTTGCGCTGGTTCCTGCCGATCTCCGGCCGTGAGCATGGTTGCCCTCTGGTTTCGTTTCTTGCCGCGCCGCTACCGCCGGGCCGCTGGCTGGTCGCCAACGCTGTTTTCACCCACTTTGAAAGGAATTTCAACCCATGAAACTCAAGATCGCCGCTGCACTTCTCGCCCTGGCTGCTCCCTTTGCCATCGCGCAAACCTCCACCTGGAAGGCCGACTCCGCCCACTCCGAGGTAGACTTCAGCATCAAGCACCTCGCCCTCACCAACGTTCACGGACGCTTCGGCAAAGTGGACGCCACCATCGCCTACGATGAAAAGGACGTAACCAAGTCCACCGTCATGGCCACCATCGACGTGGCTGGCGTGGAGACCGGTGAAACAGCCCGCGACAACCACCTCAAAACCGACACCTTCTTTGACGTGGCCAAATACACCTCCGCCACCTTCCTCAGCACCAGCGTGGAAAAGACGGCTTCCGGTCTCAAGGTGACGGGAAACCTGACCATCAAGGGCATCACCAAGCCGGTCGTGCTCATGGTCGACGGCCCCACAGCGCCGGTTACCGGAATGGACAAGAAGCAGCACGTCGGCTTCTCCGCCACCACCACCATCCATCGCGCTGACTTTGGCATCGGCACCAGCTTTCCAGCAGCCGTGCTCGGCGACGACGTCAAGATCGACATCGAACTCGACGCCGCCAAACAGTAAGCATCGTACCGGGCAGTCGAGCGACTCGCGCTCGACTGCCCGAGAACTCTCCGGAGAAACCCATGGCGACCGAAACCGCGATCTCGGCGCTCTCCAGCCCCCAGGAGAAGCTGCTCCTGCGGCTGCTCTCGACCGCAGACAATCTGCACCGGATGTTTCAGCAGCGCCTGCGCCCTTTCGGACTTACGCCAACCCAGTACAACGTTCTGCGCATCCTCCGCGCCGCGTCAGGTCCGGGATTGACGGGATTGACCTGCTCGGCCATCGGTCGCAGCATGGTCACCCCTGTGCCGGATATTACCCGCCTCCTGGCCAGGATGAAGGCGCAACATTTGATCCGTCAGCAGCGCGACAAGACCGACCGCCGCGTCGTCTGGACTTTCATCACAAAAAATGGATTGGACTTGCTGGCAACTCTGGACGCAACCATGGAACGGGCACCCCGTGAGTTGTTCCGCGCGCTCGACTGCCAGCAGGTGAACCAACTAAGCCTGTTGCTGGAACAGGTCATGGGCGGCCACGGTTGCCCGATGGGCAGCCCGACTCACTCGAAGGGCGCGCTGCCGGCGCATCCCACAGGCCCCATCAGCGCGGCGAAACGCCCTGGGACGATTCCGCCTCGTCCGACTGAATGACCTTGTTGTGCAGGCAGTAGAGCGCAAGCTCCAGCCGATCCCCGACTCCCAGCTTGTCATAAATCTTGCGCAGGTAGTTCTTCACCACCTGGTCCGACGTGCCAAGCTGATAAGCAATCTCCTTGTTGCGCTTGCCCTGCGTGATGCAGGCGATGATTGCCATCTCCTTCGCCGACAGTTTTGGCTGCGAACGCGGGTTCACCAGCGTCGCCGCCTGAGAGCGATATGCCTCGATCACCATGTTGACCGACTGGTTGTCGATCCACGTCTCCCCATGAGCGATCTTGCGTACACACTTCACCAGCAGATCGGGAGAGATCGCGCGAGAGATCACCCCGCGCACACCGCGCCGATACATCTCCACCGTACTGCTTTCTTCCGACTGCGCTGCCTGCACGATAATCTTGACCTGCGGAGCAAGCTGCAGCACCTTGGGAATCACATCATAGGTGCCAGACAACATGCCGCCCTCGAGCAGCACCACATCGCTCGGGAAGCGCTCAACGGCCGCAAACAGGTTATCCACCGACTCGGCCTGCGCAACCACGCGCAGATCGTCCTCCAGCGCAAATATCTTGCGGATACCCACGCGATAGATGGCCTGAGAATCGGCGAGGATTATCCGTATCGCTCCCGGTTTGTCCTCGGATTCGATCTCGTCGTCTTCGACGCTTTCGTTTGCTCTCTTCATCGTCATCCCCGAATTTGCCAACTGCTGAAAAACCTCAGTGTTCTGCGAAGGTATATTCGTCGATCGTTGCCGCAACGTGGAACCCGTTATTATCGGATGTGCATCGCACCACGCGTCCCCGACAGTGAACCAGTACATCGTTCGGCGTCCCCAGAACCGCTCCCGGCATCCGCATCGAGAAGGCTATCTGCGACCCCGCACTGACCGGGCGATCTGTCAGCAGATAAATCCCGCTCGCCGATACATTCTCGGTGGTCGCGGAAAACTCTTCCTGGCCAGTCTTCAAGACAACCGTCAGATTCAGCGGAAACCGTACAGCGCACCGCACCTCGGGTGATTTTTCCCGCTGGGAAAAGCTGAGAACGTTTTTGAACCACGGTTTTGATGAACTCATAAAGGAAAGCCATCCAGTATCTTGGATTGAACTAAAGATACTGTACTGGAATTACCGCAGCCTTTGCCGGAACGGAAGTTCTAAAGTACATGACCAAAAGTACTGTATCAGAAGTTCGAGTAACAATCATTCTTTCAGGTAACTCGGGTAACCCGAATAGGTTATCTTTTCCCCTTTTCCTGACGCTTATCGACTCCAGAAGGCCGCCGATCCCCCCACCCACTCCTGATTCCGGTTGTGATCCACCCCCATCATCTTGCCGCGACCCAGCCGCACCAGGCTGATTGCGGGCTTCATTCTGCCCCCGTCCGGCCACAGATAGAGGATGCGAATCTCCGCCTGCGTTAGGCCGTGAGGGGTTGCAATCGTCGGTTCGAAGTGCATCCGCTGCTGCAAAAGATAGCCGCCCCGCTCCTCGACCGGGATCGACAGCAGCTCCTCATCACTCGGCGCGAAGACAATCCCCTTACCCGCAAACGAAAACAGCGGCTTCAGCAGAAGATCCTCGTAGACCGCGCCCGTCCCGCCACCCCTTGCCTCGCGCCCCGGCAGCCGCACCCCGGCTGCGGCCAGCGCTTCATAACCCGCGCCGTAGCCACTCCCGGCCAGAAAATCATTCAGAAACGCCGCTGGCGGTACCACCGGATACGCCGAGCCAGCCGTGCCGGGAACCGTCCCCGCCAGCCACGGAATGGCAAACTTGCTCACGCGAAAATACCAGTTCGGATGACCGGCCCACTCCACCTCCCAGTCCGCCTCCAGGTCAAACCGCAGCCGCAGCCGCTTCGCCATCATCTCGTCGGCAATCGCGCGGTTGTAAATGCGGTGGATCGGAACCAGGTTTCCCGCCGCGTTGCGATAGTGGAGCTTGCGGCCCGCTGGCTCGATCGCGGCAATGTCCACTACGCCAATCCCCAGGCGCTCGGCGGTCAACAGAAAATCAGGCAGTGTCTTCTGCCGCTCCGGATCAACCTCGGTCAGAACTACATTCTCTGGCGCGTAGCCGCCCAGAACCGTCTGCGCCAGCAGCGCCCAGAACGTCTCCTCTGTCAGCCCGCCCAGGTAGACGCCCAACTCCTGGGGCAAGGAGTAGACCCTCCGATACTCCTCGGCCAGCACCGACTGGTAGGCGTAGACCGACGGAAACGCCTGCATCTCGACCAGCTTCGGCTCCAGCGAACCGTCGCCCGCGCAAACCAGCGCAAAGTCCGCCGTCATGAAGTTCGGATGCGCCGAAGCGCCCGCCACCCGGTAACCCACTGGGATCGACCGCTCGGCAGCCGCCAGATACTCCGGCCACCCTAGCAGCCGCTCGGTCAACTCCCGACCCGCTTCGGCCATCCGCTCCAGCATGCTCAAGGGCAGGAAAACCGGCGTCTCCGCCACGCGAAACCCCACATGCGTCCCGCAGCGCGCATCCAGACCAAGCAGGAGACGCTCGTATCGCGCAGCCTCGAACCCTGCGTTGAACCGCGCCCGCAACTCTTCGATCATGCCTCGCCTCTCTCGGCTTTCTCGGTGCCGGAACCCCAATCGGGCCGTCCTGAGCACTTTTCATCCAGAACCCGGCACCCAGCCTCGGCCTGCTCTACCATGTTTCTGCCAAATTGAAAAAGAAAGACAGATATTTTCTGCAAAAATCACACCAAAATGGTACCAGAAGTACCACTTTTGGGTTACTCTTGGCATAGTTTGGCGTACCCGCCATTCAGCTCACTTAACAGGAGATATACCCCCATGAAGAACGTTATCCGCTTCGTCGCCATCACCCTCCTCGCCGCCTCAGCCTCCGCCGCATTTGCCAGCCCGATCATTCCCATGCCGAATCCGACCAAGGGTTTCGTTGCAAGCCACGTTGAAGTTGGCTATAGCCCGATCATCCCTATGCCGAATCCGACCAAGGGTTTCGTTGCAAGCCACGTTGAAGTTGGCTATAGCCCGATCATCCCTATGCCGAATCCGACCAAAGGATAGATGCTGATAGCCAACAGTCAATGTATGATTGTTGTGCATTTACACTAAATCAGGGTTTACGGAGTGTCGCTTTGTATTGAACAGCCGATTTTACGCTGTAACGACAATTCAAGAAGCACAAATGCAGCAAAGAGGCCGATTTGAATGTTGAATCGACATTAATTGGGATAGCCATACCAATCGAAATATTCATCCTCTTGACAATCCTCATCAAGCGGATATTTTCGGGGCGCGTTTTTTTTACGGTTTATCTTATTTGGTCGATTTTGAGCGACTGCGCTTTTCTTTACCTTGATGTTCGGCACCGAAACCTCTCGTTGACCCCTTATATTATTGAACTCACCATCGACTCGATTCTTCAATTCTGTGTGATCACGGAGATCGCGTGGTCTGCAATCAAGCCACTCCGTAATGCGTTACCAAAAGGTTTCTTCCTTGTTGTTCCGGTTTTATTACTCGGAATTGGCGCGTTCTGTTGGCCATTCGCCAGTTTGGTTGTACCAGATGACCTGCTTCCACACGGCCATCTGATGCTGGTTCTCAACCAGACAGTCTCTATCCTCCGTATCGCCTTCTTCGTGCTTCTTGCCAGTTTCAGCCAGTTCTTCTCCATCGGCTGGCGTGATCGCGAGATGCAGATTGCCTCCGGGCTTGGATTCTACGCTGCGATTTCTTTGATTGTGGCGATGATTCACTCACATGGAATGGTCGGCCCCCAATACCACTGGCTCGACCTGGTCACCTCCTTTGGTTACCTTGGTACATTGGCCTATTGGGTGGTCTGTTTCAGCATAAAAGAGCCGGAACGTAAAAAAATAAGTCCACAAATGCAGCATTTTCTGGTATCAATAGGGGGTGCAGCGAGAGCGGAGCGGTTCGCGCTTGAAGCTGCGGTCGGTCAAAACCGGGGTAAAAATTCCAGTCAGCGAAGGAATTAGTAATGATCCTCCCGTTACTTCAGGTCGTCTTCCTTGGTGCCTTATTGCTGTACCTCGCCAAATGGCGGGGCAGCCTGCGCAGCCGCAACATTAAATCCTGGGATCAGCTTCTCTGCCAGATTCGCACCGACTGGAGCGCCCGCGACCTCAGCAACCAGTTCCTCTGGAAGCAGGGCCTGGTGGTTACGCCGGAGGAAATCTGGGAGCGCGTCGAGGGTCCGCATGGACTTTGGGTGATGCACCAGAATGCTCGCGTGATCCTCGAGATGGCCGACTTTGCCGCGCGCAACGCCACTCCGGACAATCCTGTCGATCCCATGCTGGTCGAGTCCATCCGCACTGACGCCATGCAGATTCGCCTCTGCGTCCTGATGGCCATTGCCCAGTATGGAATCAGCTCCGCCACGGCAGGGGTCAAGGTGAACGCCTGGCGCGCCGCCGACCTGTATGCCAACATGGCCGCCCGCATGACCCAGATTATGCAAAATCATGCCGCACTGCGGTTGCCGGACTTCGTCGCCGCCATGTAACGCTTTCTCGCGAGCACAATTTCAAAGCCCCGGCTTCCTGATGGAAGCTGGGGCTTTTTCTGCTTTTGATGTCTTTCAGGCTACCGGATTGGCGGCAATCCACTCCTGAATCCGCCCATATTCAGCGTCGCTCAGCCGAAAACCAAGCGCCGGAGCCACTCCCTTCACCTGTTCCGCGCTGCGTCCGCCCACAATGGCCGCCGTGATTGCCGGGTTATGGAGCGTCCAGGCCACGGCCACAACGCCCGGCTCGACCCCGTTTCCCGCGCCAATCTCGCGCAGCAACTCCACCAGCCGCAGGTTGCGGCTGAGCCGGGGCTGGTTGAACTCGACCGCCTTGCGCCGCCAGTCGTCAGCGGGCATGTTGGCTACGCGCTCGGCCGTCATCCGCCCGGTCAGCAGGCCGCTCACCATCGGCGAGTAGTTGATCACGCCGATCTTGTGCTCCAGGCAATAGGGCAGTATCTCCGCCCCAACCGCGGGCCGCAGCATCGAGTACGGCGGCTGGAGGCTGGTGACCGGCGCAATCGCCTGCGCCCGCTTGATCTGCTCTACGTTGAAGTTCGAGACGCCGATCCAGCGAATCTTGCCCGCCTGCTGTTGCCGCGCCAGCTCCGCCCAGCCCTCTTCAATCTCTTCCTCGGGATTGGGCCAGTGGATCTGGTAGAGATCGATGGTCTCGACACCCAGCCGCTGCAGGGAGCCGTCCAGCTCCTCGACCACGCTCTTCGCGCGCAGAGAACGATAAATCTTGCGTTCGCCGTCCCAGCGCATCGAACACTTGGTAAAGAGGAGAGGCTTCGCGCTCGAGCCCTTCACCGCCCGGCCCACAATCTCCTCCGAGTGGCCCAGGCCGTAGATGGCCGCTGTATCGATCCAGTTGATGCCAGCGTCGAGCGCGGCGTGAATGGCCCGGATCGACTCCGCGTCGTCCTGCGCTCCCCAGGCGAAGTCCCAGTTGCCGCCGCCGATGGCCCATGCGCCGAAGCCGATTGCGGTCAGCATCAGGTCCGAATTGCCCAGTTGTTTCAAGCTGTGAGAGGTCTGTGTGGTCATACCAGTTTCGATGCAAAAAACCGCGACGCGTTGCAGAACATTTTTCTCGATTTCGGCTTATGCCGCGATCAGAAAGCGCCCTTCGCTCATGATCTGCTCGACGCCCGAGTCGCTTTCCAGCCAGATGTTGAAGCCCAGGCCTACCACGTCAATGTGAGTCGAGGAGGTCCACGGCGCGCCGGTATGCTCGCCGTAGGGGTTGCCGAAGGCAATGTGGATGCCGGGAAACTTCTCGTCCTGGAGGATGTTGCCGATCACCCGCTCGACGCCCAGATTGGTGCCAATGGCAAACTCGCCCACCCGGTCGGAGTTTTCGTCCGTATGCGTGTAGGCCCAGAAATCGGCTTCGAGGCGCTTATCCTCGCTCGAGCACGCCACAATCCGATTGGCCGCTATCTCGATGGTCAGTGGCGTCGCGGCCAGCAGCCCATAGCGCGCGCACAGCCAGTCGCCCACCACGCCATCCACCACGAAGCGCCCGTTCACCTCGCCCGGCGAGGTAAAACATTCGCCGCCCGGCAGGTTGCCCCACTTCTCCGGGCTGATGATGCCGCTGGTCTTGAACCACTTGTAGTCGGAGTTCATCTCCGCCGTGATGTCTGTGCCCGCGGCGGTGGTGGCGCGAATCCGCGTGGCCCGGCGAACCCGCTCCAGAACCTGCTGCGAAAGCCTGTCCACCAGGGCAAAGTCCGCCCGCATCCCCTGGCACATGATCTCCCCTGTGATGTTGACCATGTGGGCGTGGCGCATGCGTCGCCGGTTCACCACGTCGGTCATCTGCATCCGGCTCTTCAACTCGTTGCGCTGCACCTCGACGGCAAAGATCGACACCATCGAAGATTCCATATCCTCGAGAATCGCCTCGGGCATGGCGACCAGCGGGCGCTCGGCCAGGTCTTCGAGCAGGAAGCCGTTCCACACGCAGCCCACCAGCTCGAGTTGCGCGGCCAGCGAAGCGGCAATCGCTTCAGTCGAGCGGTCATAGATGAGCGTGACCTTTTCCTCCGGCTGGATGCGCAGGCATGTCTTCACAGCCGATTCCGCTCCAATCGAAAACTCCTGCGGGTAAGGGAGCGAGAGAAGATGTGCGGATGTTGCGGTTGGATTCAAGACTCAATCCCTCAAAAGTACATGTGCGCTTAAGCGATGGTAACGAAGGATTCATAGAAAAGAAACGTGGAAATCCCCAAGCAGCTTGGAAAAGTTAGGATTCAGGCGTTTGTCCTGAGCAAAATCCGGGTTAGAATTGCCGCGTACTCACACAGCCCAATCCCGTCCTTCCTATCCCTTCGAGGAGTGAAACAAGATGAACGAAGTACCTATGCCCGCTAAGCCGCAACCGCCCTCCATGTCCCAGATGGGGCGCGTCGTCGCCGTCTTTACACAGCCCACCCGCGCCTTCGAGGACGTATCGCGCAACGGGAGCTGGTGGCTGCCGTTTGTGCTCACACTGGTGGTGATGGCGGTGTTCTACTTTGCGGTCGGCACCAAGGTGAGCTGGCATCAGGTCTACCAGAACAACCTCAAACAGGCACCGAAGCAGGCCGAGCAACTGGAAAAGCTGACTCCCGAGCAGCGCGCCAGCCAGGAAAAAGTTGCCGTAGGCGTCACCCAGGGCATCTGGATGGGCATGCCGGTGATGGTTCTGGTGTTTGCGGCCATTGAGGCCGCCGTGCTGCTCGGCACCATCAATTTTGTCTTTGGCGGTCGCGCCACCTACTGGAAGGTGTTTTCCATGACCTGGTACGCCGGGCTGCCGGGGCTGCTGAAGTTTCTGCTGGCGGTGATCGCGCTCTTCGCGGGACTCGATCCGGAGAGCTTCAACATCAACAACCCGGCGGGCACCAACCTCGGCTACTACCTCAGCCCGGTCGATACGCCCAAGGCGCTGATGGCCCTGGCGACAGCCATCGATCCGGTGATGATCTGGACCCTGGTGCTGATGGCGATTGGCCTGTCTGTCGTGGCCAAGACCAAACGCAGCTCAGCGTATATTGCGGTCTTTGGCTGGTGGGCCGTGATGGTCCTGGTCGGCGTGGGCGCGGCAGCGGCCTTCTCCTGAGGGATGGTTTCAACCTCAAAAGGCCAGGCGCAACCTGAACGGGTTGCCCCTGGCCTTTGAGCTTTTGGCTGTCGGAAAGCTATTCGGTCCAGCGGCGCATCACCAGCGAAGCATTGATGCCGCCGAAGCCGAAGGAGTTCGACAGCGCCACGTCAAAGCTCGCGTCGATCGCTCGGTTGGGGACGTAATCGAGCACACAGTCGTCGCCGGGAGTGCCCAGATTCATGGTCGGCGGAATCCGCTGGTTGATCAGGGCCATGGCTGTAATGCCCGCTTCCAGCCCTCCGGCCGCACCGAGCAAGTGGCCGGTCATGGACTTGGTGCTGCTCACCTTGAGCCTGCCGCTGGTGGCGTGCTCGCCAAAGACCAGCTCGATCGCGCGGGATTCGTTGCCATCGCCTGCCGGGGTCGAGGTGGCGTGCGCGTTC
>JAJZFR010000009.1 GCA_021805265.1 Acidobacteriota bacterium
CCGCTCCCTCACCGCGCGACTAGCCTGCTCTCCCTGCGTCACCGCCGCCAACCAGAAAAACTCCGCCTGCAACGACCCCGTCTGCATGCGCGCCCTCACCCCGGAGCACGTCCTCGATGCCGTCCTCACAGCCATCCGGGCCACCGTCCACGCCGCGCGCGAAAGCTCCCCCACACCGGAATCGACCGCGCTGCAACACCCGGAGCTGGTTTAGCGCCGTTCGCACCGCACCGCCGGGTGCCCCAGGTCCCGGATGTTCGGACCTGGGGTTTCACCGACCCCCGCGCGCATCCGCAGTTCCGCAGGAAACGAATGAACCACCACTGGAATGTGCAATCGGAAAACACCATCGGGGGGAAATATTTTTCTAGGCCACCGACTTTCGGCCCTTCTGTGATATAAATAAGGGTTGACCCAAAGATTACTTGGGTATACAGTCGAAACTGCCATCCAACTGGATGCCAAAAAGGTGCCGAAGGAAATAATTCTCAAGGCCTGATTCGACCGCCTCGCACCCGCGACTCCATCCTCAGTTTGCTTTGAGAGTAGCTGCCGTACCGATTGGTGTGTTTCCTGTTTGATGTGCTACCAGTTTTGCCGTGTTTCCAGTGATTGCCAATGTGAAAAGTTTCACCCTCTGTTTTCCTGTTTTGAATGATTGCCAGAGAAATAAAATTTCAGAAATTACGCCATGAATGAAAAAACATGGCATCCTTTTCAAACTGTTTCACCCGTTTTTGCGTCCAATGTTTCGTTGCTGTAGTAACTGTGCAAGCCAGATAGAATTCGGCGAAGCAGCAATCAGCGAAGTAGCAACCATAGCGAGGAACAAACCCTCAGGACAGGATCGAACCTCATCCGTCCCTGCACCGGAGAAACCGGGCAGTTAACCGAATCTCAAGGAGAATTCCCTTTATGCGCTCAGAACTGATTTTTGGAGCACTCACCCACGTCACCAATCGCTATCAGCTCTGCCAGTTGGCCAGCAAGGCCACCCGCAAGCTGCACAAGCCCAACACCCGCCTCCAGGACACCACCAACGAGGTCCTCTTCCGCTTCCGTGACGCAAACCCCGGCGGTTCTCTGCCGGGCGCGCCCACCGCAGTCCAGCCCGAGGAACAGCGCCGCGCCGCCTGAGCGCGGCCCGCTGTTTTCCCCTTCCCAACACCCCGCCTTCTATCTCTCGATACCCCTCCAATTCAATCTTCCATTCCTATCCGCCTAGTCGCAGGTACCCATGACCATTTCCGAGTTAAAAGAAAAAAACATCACGGAGTTAAGCCGCATCGCCCGATCACTCGATATTCCCGGTGCCAGCGGCCTCCGCAAACAAGACCTCATCTTCAAAATCCTCCAGGCTCAGAGCGAAAAAGAGGGCCACATCTTCGCCGACGGCGTGCTCGAGATACTGCCTGACGGCTACGGATTCCTCCGCTCGCCCGACTACAACTATCTCCCCGGACCCGACGACATCTACGTCTCCCCATCCCAGATCCGCAAGTTCGACCTCAAGACCGGCGACTCCATCAGCGGCAATGTCCGCCCGCCCCACGAAGGCGAAAAATACTTCGCTCTGGTCAAGATCGAGGCCATCAACTTCGAGTCCCCCGAGGAGACACGCAACAAGATTCTCTTCGACAACCTCACTCCGCTCTACCCGCAGGAGCGCATCAAGATGGAGACCACGCGCGAGGCCATCAGCGGACGCGTCATGGACCTGCTCACGCCCATCGGCAAGGGCCAGCGCGGGCTGATCGTCGCGCCCCCGCGCACCGGCAAGACCATGCTCCTCCAGGCCATTGCCAACTCCGTCACCACCAACCATCCCGAGGTTGCGCTCATCGTCCTGCTGATCGACGAGCGCCCCGAGGAGGTCACCGACATGCAGCGCTCGGTCAAGGGCGAGGTCATCAGCTCGACTTTTGACGAACCTGCCGCGCGTCACGTTCAGGTCGCCGAGATGGTCATCGAGAAAGCCAAGCGCCTGGTTGAACACAAGCGCGACGTGGTCATCCTGCTCGACTCCATCACCCGCCTCGCACGCGCCTACAACACCATCGTTCCACCCTCCGGCAAGGTGCTCTCTGGAGGCGTCGATTCGAACGCCCTCCAGCGGCCCAAGCGCTTCTTCGGTGCCGCGCGCAACATCGAGGAAGGCGGCTCGCTCACCATCATCGCAACAGCTCTCGTCGATACCGGCTCGCGCATGGACGAGGTCATCTTCGAGGAGTTCAAAGGCACCGGTAACATGGAGGTCATCCTCGACCGCAAGTTGGTCGACAAGCGCGTCTTCCCCGCCATTGACATCCAGCGCTCGGGTACCCGCAAGGAAGAGCTGCTCATCCCCAAGGAAGACCTCCAGCGCATCTGGGTGCTGCGCAAGGTGCTCCACCCGCTCTCCCCCGTCGAGGCCATGGAGCTGCTCGTCAGCCGCCTCGAAAAAGTGCGCAACAACGCCGAGTTCCTCCAGAACATGAACCACCTGTAAACACAGCCGTGGCAGCCTGTTGGCGCAACGCCGACGGGCTGCTACACTGGACAGGTCACTCCCTGATTGTGGGGCTGTAGCTCAGCTGGGAGAGCGCCTCGTTCGCAACGAGGAGGCCAGCGGTTCGATCCCGCTCAGCTCCACCAA
>JAJZFR010000024.1 GCA_021805265.1 Acidobacteriota bacterium
GTCGCGCTGCTCCAGAGCGCCCTGGCCAGTGGACTCGACGCCGTTACCTTCACCAGCTCTTCCAGCGCGCGACATCTGGCCCAGGTTGCCGCTGCGGCTGGATTCGCGTTTCCGCTGCCCGGCGTTGCTGCCGTTTCGATTGGCGAAATCACCTCTGCGACGCTGCGGGAACTGGGCTGGGAGCCAGCCGGCGAGGCTCGAGTCTCCGACATTGCCGGCCTCCTCGACGCCGTAACCGAAGCCCTCAACCCAGGGAAATAAGCCTCACGATTGCCAGGTCTTGTCCCTGGCCGTGCAAAGCGCCTCCAGGGGGCACTCCGCGCACTTCGGCTTGCGCGCCGCGCACACAGCTCGCCCATGATGGATGAGTTCGTGGGAAAACTGAATCCAGCGGTCGCGCGGAATCCCTTGCATCAGCTCCTGCTCTACCTTCTGCGGGCTGTCACCGCGCGCCAGGCTCAGGCGGCGCGCAATACGAAAAACATGGGTATCGACCACCACGCCCTCCGCCTTACCGAAGGCCACGCCCAGCACCACGTTGGCTGTCTTGCGCGCGGCGCCCGGCACGGTCAGCAGGTCATCCATGCTCTCCGGAACCTTGCCCGCGAAGCGCTCTGTAATCACTCGCCCGGCGCCCTGAATGGACTTTGCCTTGTTGTGATAAAAGCCCGTGGTGCGGATCAGCGCCTCCAGCGCTTCGATAGGAGCGGCGGCCATTGCAGCAGCCGTCGGATACGCGGCGAAGAGCGCGGGCGTGACCAGGTTGACGCGCACGTCGGTGCATTGCGCCGACAGGATGGTGGCCACCAGAAGCTCCCACGGCGAGCGGTGGTTCAGCGCGCAATGCGCTTCGCCGTAATGGTCACGCAGAACATCCAGAATCCGGCGAACACGCTCGGAAGCAGGCCCACGCCGGACGGAACGGGCCGACCCCGCCTTGCGGCTGGCTTTTTTCTCGGGCGCAGCCACTGTCCTTTTCGTCATTTTTGTCGGAGACTTCGATGGCGATTTTGCGCGGCCACCGGTCTCTGTCCCTGCGCCGGATCGAGCTTTGTTTTTGACCGTGATTTTGGCTGCTGCCATCGCACTCACACGCTGCCAGCCAGCCATTGGCCAAGTTTTTCCATTGGCAGATGGACGCCGAGATAGAAGGAGCCGAAGAGCGCATATTTTGCGCTCACTTCGTCAAAGCGCATCTCGTAGATCAGCTTTTTGAATATGACTGGATCCTGCGCAAAGAGATCAACGCCCCACTCCCAGTCGTCGAGGCCGATGGAGCCGGAGATAATCTGGCGTACATGGTCGGCGTAGCGGCGGCCGATCATGCCGTGCTCATGCATCATGCGCTGGCGGTCGCTCATCGATTCGGTGTACCAGTTCACCTCTTCCCCGCGCTTGCGATCCATGGGATAGAAGCAGATGTATTTCGCGTCAGGAATCGCCGGATAAATGCGCGAGGCCATGGCTGCGGCTTGGCGGCTCAGGGTCTCCTCGATCGAAGCATTCCACTCCGGAGAATGGGGCACAACGTCGCGCGCAGCCAGCGCGCTGTAGGTCTTGGCCGAAGACTCATAGAGTCCAAGCTCGACCACGGAAAGGTACGAGTGAGCCAGCTCCAGATAGTCGTAGAGTTCGGTCTGCGCCAGCGCCAGCTCGACGCGGTTCAGGTCTTCGACCGAGTTCCGCAGGTGAAGCAGCATCAGGTCGCCCTTGTGGCCGACCTGGGAATAGAGCGCAGTGGCTTCGCCCTTGTGACCAGGCTCAGAGAGCTTCAGGAGATGCGCCGTAGCGGCGGCGGCGATGCGCGTCTGCTCGGCGGCGGAGATTGCGCGCCACGCCTTCCAGTTCATGCGAAACATCTGGTGGAGCATGCTCGCGCCTTCAAGAGTCAACGGTACTGGAGGATTTTCAGGCAAAACATGATCCTTTCGTCCGGCAAGATTCCTGGTTATAGAATCAACCGCAGGAAGCCCGGCTTCGAGTCCATCCTAACAAAGCGCAGCGATCTCTGGTCTGGCGCGCCAGTAACGCTACGCTGGCTCTGCCTGGCACGGGAGCTGTTATCGGTTGGCTGACGCTCATTGATTTTGTTTCGTCCGCTTTGCCTGCGCGACAGTCAGAAAGCCGGCGTAGCGGCTCGGCCGCGGTTCCTCCAGAGAGTCCTCGACCGCCCGGCGATAGCCGCCGTTGTAGACCGTGTACATCACCGCTGCGGCGCAGCCGACACCGAAGAGAAAGCCCAGAATCAACCCGAAAAGCGCGGCCCAGCCGAAGACTTCCATTGCTCTGGCCTCACTTTCTTCCGTGCAGCCGACTTACACGGCTACCACGAAGCTGTCCTCAGTCCGGGTCACGGCATGGTAGAGCGTGTCGCGCTCGACGGGCACCCGGCCAGCCTCGGTAATCAGGCGGCAAAGCTCCTTGCGCGTCATCCCTTGCGGCGTGGTCGCACCCGCGTCGTGGTAGATTTTTTCTTCGATCACCGTTCCGTCCAGGTCATCGGCACCGAAACGCAGGGCAATCTGGGCGATCTTCGGCGTCATCATCTGCCAATATGCCTTGATGTGAGCGAAGTTATCCAGAACCAGACGACTCACCGCGATCTGCCGAATATCCGTCAGGCCCGTCGT
>JAJZFR010000136.1 GCA_021805265.1 Acidobacteriota bacterium
GCGCGCGCCAACGCTGCCCTCGATGTCGGCGCTGACCTCGCGCTCGTCGAAGCCCCCGAGTCCATGGCCCAACTGGAAGAAATCCCCATGCGCGTCAACGGTCCCTGCGTGCTCAACATGCTCATCGGCGGCAAAAGCCCGCTGCTTCCCCTCCATGCTGTCAAGCAACTCGGATACCGCGCCGTTCTGCTCTCCGATGTCCTGCTCGGTGCCGCCATCCACGCCTACGACGATGCTCTGGACGTGGTGCGCAACTCCACGGAACCACTACGCTTCAGCCGCAAACTCACCCCCAAAGACATCTTCCAAAGGCTCGGAGCGGATAACTGGGACAACCTGCGAAACGATCGGCTATCCGAGGAAACCAGTGCCGTAGCTTCAGCCTGACCACTCCAACTACACTTTTCCGCTCCCCATTTGCGTCGAATTACCTCCGCCTGGCGCAGGATGTCTACAGGGTCTGTTTTCACCCCCCGTTCACCCGGATAGGTTGCTGAGATGTGGAGGACAGGCCCTGGATCAGGCGGAGAGATATCCGCCCCTGTCATTCACCGGAAAGCATCTATGGGCGCATCTTCCATCGCTCCGATTCGAAAATTCGCCATTCACGCAAAACAGACCCCCTAAATCGCGCACCTTTTGTTCGCCTTTTTCCTCTATGCCTCTTATTATCAACAGGATAGAGAATTAAAACTGCACCATATGCAGTGCAAAAAGACGCTTTTCGCCTCGTATTCGCTCGTCGCGATGACGATGCCCCGCACCCTGCTGCAAGCAAGCCTATATCGAGAGCATCTTTCGCAACAGAGTAGACCGGAACCACGCTGCGGATTCGTTTGATCCCCAGGAGAAATCCGCCCTCACCGCCGATCCCGGCAACGGAAAAAGCCAACTCACGGCTGGCGTAAGTTGGCTTGGGGATGGAAGGAAGGGAGTGTTTACTTTCCGGTTTTCGCTGGAGCCGACACCGGCGCGGAGTCCTTCATCCCGGAAAATACCGACGTGCCGCTGTTCGTTGATCGAAGATAGAGGATCGTCAGCGAGAGTGAAGTCAGCATGAAAACCGCCGCAGCCCAGCCGGTCATCTTGGTCAGCAGGTTGGCCGCAGCTCGCGGACCAAACGCTGTCTGCGAACCCTGGCCGCCAAAGGTACCGGCCAGATCCGCGCTCTTGCCTTGCTGCAGGAGGACTACCCCGATCAGGAAAAAACACACAATCACGTGAACCACGATAACCGCGTAGAGCAAAAAATGCATAGTCGGTGCTGCTTTCTGGGCCTCGATCACAGGATAATCCTGTGCGGGAAAGATTTGGTGCGGAAGGGGGGACTTGAACCCCCACGCCTTTCAGCGCAAGCACCTCAAGCTTGTGCGTCTGCCAATTTCGCCACTTCCGCAAGGTCGTAACTCACCGAGTATACCAAAGCTCTGCCTCGCCGCGAAACATCCCTCACGATCCCTCCTTCGCAGCACTCTCTGCATCCTCTTCCAGCACCTTCAGGATGCTCTGGTAAACCCGATTGCGGGATTCGTACCGGTTGGCCGCCCGCGTCACGTAACGAATCAGCAGGTCCAGGCCATCCCCTGCTGGCCGCAGATTGACCTGCGCCTCAGAGCCGATGTGGCTCGGGCTTTTCGTCTTCAACACCTGCCGCCATTCATGCTCCGACTGCCGCGCGTCCACTTCTGTAGCTTCCAGCAGCGCATGATGAATCTTCTCAATCACCTGATACGTCCTTGCCGACCTCGGCACGCTCACCGTCAGTTCATCCCACATCCACTGGTTCACCGTGGAAAAATTGAAGTACTGGCCAACGATCGCGAACTTGTTCAGGATGGCAACCCGACGCCCCGTCGGATGGGCATTGTCCGGCGAGTTCCCGGTCTCGAGCAGCGTCGTCCGGAACAGTCTCACCTCGATCACTTCGCCCGTCGCACCATCAATCTGCACCAGGTCGCCAATGCGAATTCCGCCCTTGCCAATCAGAACAAACCAGCCCAGAAACGCCAGCAGGAAATCCTGCAACGCAACCGTGATGCCCGCCGTAGCCAGCCCCAGCACCGTCGATATCTGCTTTGGCGCGCCAAAGATCACCAGCAGCATCAGACACACGCCCACCAGTTGTATGCCCACCTCGGCAATCGCCCGCAGCGTATGCATCCGCCGCTGATCCAGCGTCGGACGCCCCGTCCAGTGGCGAACAAGCTCGTCAGCCGCCAACATCGCGATCAGGATCACGGCAAGCCAGATCACCGACCCGAGCATCAGGTGAAACAGGATTCGATGCTCCAAACGGACCTGACCGCCCCATTTCTCATACGTTGCGGCCAGTCGCTGCTCGGTTTGAATGCGGTCGTAAAGAATCCCCAGAATCTCACGCATCGCCGCCCGATGCTGCAACGATGACAAGGTGCCCGCCTCATTCGACGCTGCTGCGGTGATCGACGCCGCCGTGTTCTCCTCAGCCTGGCTGGTCGCCTTGAACTGGTTGTATTCCTGGGTCAGCGCCGTCGAGTCCTGAATTGTCTTCAACTCGGCTTCGCGAATGGAATCGTACCGGCTGTTCTGCGCCAGCCACGCCTCGATCCGGTGCGCCAGGGTGCCATTCCGCTGCACGGA
>JAJZFR010000156.1 GCA_021805265.1 Acidobacteriota bacterium
CGGGATTTGGCGAGGAATATGTAGCGTACAGCCGACGAGTGAAGCGGCTGGTTCCGGGGATTTATTAGGGCTGAGGTTGATTGAAAAAAGTGGAATGCGGGGGTCAGGGATGCGAGCGATACAGATAGCGAAGACGGGCGGGCCGGAGGTGATGCGTCTGGTCGAGATACCCATTCCCGAGCCTGGCCCCGGTCAGGTGTTGATCAAGATTGCTGCGGCCGGGGTCAACTTCATCGAGATTTACTTTCGCGAGGGGCGGTATCCGGCAGCGCTGCCGCTGACGCTGGGCATGGAGGCTGCGGGTACGGTTGCCGCGACAGGCGAAGGGGTTACGGGATTTGCAGTGGGCGAGCCGGTTGCCTCGACTGGGGTGCAGGGTGCCTACGCCGAGTACGCGGTTGCGCCAGCGGCACAAGTGGTGAAGGTTCCGGCGTCGCTGGACCTGGGCCAGGCAGCCGCGGCGCTGCTGCAGGGGATGACGGCGCACTATCTGGCGTACTCGACCTTTCCGCTGAAGGCTGGCGACACCGCTCTGATCCACGCTGCTGCGGGCGGCGTCGGCTTGCTGCTCACGCAGATGGCTCATCGCATCGGAGCGCGCGTGATTGCTACGGTCTCGACGCCGGAGAAGGCAGCGCTGGCGCGCGCGGCGGGAGCCGACGAGGTGATTCTTTACACCGAAGTGGACTTTGCAATCGCGACGCGCAGGCTGACCGACGGGCGCGGCGTGGACGTAGTGTACGACTCGGTGGGAAAAACAACGTTCGCGAAGAGTCTTGATTGCCTGCGCCCGCGCGGGCTGCTGGCGCTGTTTGGCGGGTCGAGCGGTGCCGTTCCGCCGTTCGATCCGATTCAACTCAACGTAAAAGGGTCGCTCTACGTGACGCGCCCCACGCTGGCCCATTACATCCTGACACGTGAGGAACTGGAAGCTCGCGCTGGCGTGGTCCTGGGCTGGGTGGCCGATGGATCGCTGAAGCTGCGCATGGAGCACAGCTACCCGCTGGCGGAGGCGGCCGAGGCGCTGATCGCGATAGCCGCACGGCGTACGACGGGCAAGCTGCTGCTCATTCCGTAGGACGAGTTTTATTTACAAAACAGGGCAGCAAGATGCGCGCCGGGGGAAATTCCGTGGCAGCGCGCCGTTTGCGCCGGTCAGTTTTCTTTGGCGAACAGCGCGTTGTAGAGCAGACCGCCGAGGACGCCGCCAACGATGGGCGCAAGCCAGAAGAGCCAGAGCTGGTGGGTGGCCCAGCCACCGACAAAAAGCGCCTGGCCGGTGCTGCGGGCCGGGTTGACGGAGGTGTTGGTGATGGGGATAGAAATCAGATGAATCAGCGTCAGGCAGAGGCCGATCGCAATAGGGGCGAAGCCCTTGGGGGCACGCTGATCGGTCGAGCCGAGGATGACCATCAGGAAAAAGGCGGTGAGGACAACCTCCGCCACAAGGCAGGAGAGCAGGGAGTATCCGCCGGGCGAGTGCGCGCCGTAGCCGTTAGAGGCAAAGCCGGCGGCGGTGGAGAAGCCAGCCTTGCCGCTCGCGATGACAAAGAGAACGGCGGCGGCGGCGATGGCCCCAACGACCTGGGCGAGGATGTAAGGGATGGCTTCAGTAGCCGGGAAGCGCTTGCCCGCGACCAGGCCGAGGGTGACGGCAGGGTTGAGGTGACAGCCGGAGATGTGTCCGATGGCGAAAGCCATGGTAAGTACGGTGAGTCCAAAGGCGAGTGCGACGCCGGCAAAGCCGATGCCGAGCGCAGGGAAGGCGGCGGCAAAGACAGCCGCGCCGCAGCCTCCGAAGACAAGCCAGAAAGTGCCGAAGGATTCAGCGAGCGAACGTTTGGCGAGAGTCACGAGATGCCTCCAAAGCATGGATCGGGCAGAGTTGCGCAGGGAAGCAGACTTGGCCCCGGCGTAACTTTAGCCTGTGTGCGGTCAGGCAGGCAAGGAAAATCTCTTAAAAGTGAAAACGATAGCGCAGCTCCGCATAGACCATGCGCGGATCGTTATAGTGGAAGCCTCCGATGGTGATCGAGTTATCCAGCAGGACGCAATGATTGGTGAGGTTGACGATATTGACCGACGCCCGCCAGCGCGCGCTGAAGCTGTAACCTCCCGAGATGTCGAAGGTGGTGTGCGCGGGCAGATACGCTCCGTTGTACGGACCGAGATTTGCGCCCGCCAGGCCGTTGTGGAAGCCGGAGCCGTAATACACGTTCGAGGCGAACCAGGAGCGCTTTGGAAGTTGCCATGTAATACCGGTGTTCAATGTATTCCGTTGATCGTGATCGACAGGCGTGTATGCGGGACCGATGTTACACGCCGGGTCCGACGGAATGGAACATGTAAAACCGCCAATCACCGTGCCGCGCTCCTCGGCAATCTGGTTTGAGTAAGTGAGGTAAAAGCGACCCCGCGCGGCAAGCTCCGGGGAGCGGAGGGTCATCTCCCAGCCACGGACCAGCGCGCCATCCACGGCAATCGGGAAGTAGATGTTCGACTCGCCGACATTCGAATGATCGAGAAAATTGTTGATGCGGGTCTCGAAGTTGTCGATGTCGAGAAGCCAGCCGCGCTCGGGAATCTGAATGCCGAACTGATGCTCCTCGT
>JAJZFR010000022.1 GCA_021805265.1 Acidobacteriota bacterium
ACGTGCGGCTGCTCGCGCCAACCGGCGAGCGCGTCGCGCTTGCTCAGTTGACCAGAATGGAGACCACCGATGGAGCCGAGGAAATCTATCGCGAAGGCCAATCGCGATACATCGCCATCAAGTACAGTGTGCGCGGTCGAGATTTAGGCAGCACCGTCGAGCAAGCTATCAGGGATGTTCACGATAAAGTAAAACTGCCGGTCGGCTACCACACCGAATGGGACGGCGAGTATAAAAGCAAGCAGCGCGCCGATGCGCGCCTCGCCATTGTCACCCCCATTACAATCTTGGTAATTTTCCTTATTCTCTACGCCATGTTCCGCTCGCTCAAGTGGGCAACGCTCATCATGCTCAATGTCCTGCTTGCGCGCGTCGGCGGCTTGCTCGCGCTCTATGTCACTCACACCAACTTCAGCGTCTCCGCCGCCATCGGAATGCTGGCCTTGTTTGGAGTTTCGGTGCAGACCGGAGTCATCATGCTCGAGTACATCAACCAGATCCGCGCACGACGACGCGGCATGGAAGAAACGGGTGCCCAACACATTCGCATTGCGGCAATTGAAGGCGCGGTCATGCGATTGCGTCCGATTATGATCACGATGCTGGTGGCGACTCTCGGCCTGATCCCTGCGGCGCTCTCGCATGCCATCGGTTCCGACTCTCAGCGGCCGTTTGCCATTGTCATCGTAGGCGGCCTCATCGCCGACCTGCTCATGAGCATCTTCCTGCTGCCGACGCTTTACGTCTGGATCGCCGGCGAAAACGATGTACTGCCCAAGGTCGATGCCGCAGAGGAGTTTTAGTAGGGGATTACCCGCTGGACAAACCCAGTCCGGCGGGTGTATTCCTGACCTCTGAAATGCTCGGGGGGAAATGAGTGCGGAACCGTCTGCTCGACTTCGTGATCACGCCATCGTTGTTGCTGGGCCTTGTTGGAGCGCTTGGAATCAGCCCGACGCTTAACGCGCGGGCCGCGTCCAGAAACGCAACCAGCGAACTCGATCCGCCCACTGCCTTGCGCTGCTCCGGCCTGCTCGATCCGCTTGCGCTTCCCTACCCTGCTCCCCACTTTTCCTGGCAGTTGAACGCCTCCTCGCAACATCTCCACGGTATCCTCCAAACCGCTTACCAACTGCAAGTCGAGGGGATAACCAACGGTCGCGCCACGCTCCTCTGGGATAGCCAGAAAACTCGCTCGGCACAGACCCTCGGCATCCGCTACTCCGGCCCCACGCTCGTGCCCGAGCACAGCTATCGATGGCGCGTTCGCGCCTGGGATGCGCACGACCACCCCACCGGCTGGAGCCGCTACGCCACCTGGTCCCAGGCACCCGAATGGCATCCCCAGTGGATCGGTGCGGACCGAACCGAGAGTGCTCCGCTTCCGCTCTTCCGCAAAAGTTTTCGCCTCGATAAGCCCGTCCGGCGCGCGCTCCTTTACGCCTCCGGACTGGGTCAGGACGAACTCGATCTCAATGGCAGACAGATCGGCGACGACGCTCTCACGCCAGGCTGGAGCGACTATCGCAAGACCGTCTTCTACGACACCTACGACATAACCATATCCCTGCGCAGAGGCCAGAACGCCCTCGGCGTCATGCTGGGCAACGGTATGTATCACGTCGCCAAAACCCCCGGCCGCTACCAGAAGTTTGAAGGCGTCTACGGGCCGCTCAAGTGCGCCCTTCTGCTCCATATTGAATTCGTCGATGGCCAGTCCCAGGACATTGTCACCGACGATACCTGGAAGACGGCTTCGGGGCCGATTACTTTTTCCTCCACGTACGGCGGCGAGGATTACGATGCCCGTCTTGATCCACGCGGCTGGGACATGCCCGATTTTGACGACTCTGCCTGGCACAGCGCGCGCGTGATGGATGGCCCAGGAGGCGCGCTCATCCCGGAGATTTCCCCAGCGATCCGCGCAATGCACACCTACGATCCGGTCCGGAAGACAAGGCCGAAGCCTGGCATTGTGGTCTACGATCTGGGTCAGAATTTTGCCGGCTGGCCATCGATTCTGGTCGCGGGGCCGGCAGGCGCGAGCGTACGCCTCACGCCTGGGGAACTGCTCAACGCCGACGGAACGGTTTCGCAGCGCAGTTCGGGTCAGCCGCAGTGGTTTCGCTACACACTGCGCGGCGGCGGAGCCGAGAACTGGCATCCGCGTTTCAGCTACTACGGATTCCGCTATGTGCAGGTCGAGACGTCCGAGAAAACGACGGGGGCCGTACACCTGCTGCGCCTGCGCGGGGACGCGATCCACTCCTCCGCCACTCCGGCAGGAAGTTTCACCAGCTCCGATCCCGAGCTGAATCACATTCACCAGTTGATTCTCCGCGCCATTGAAAACAACTCCGAGAGCATCTTCACCGATTGCCCTCACCGCGAAAAACTGGGCTGGCTGGAAGAGACGCATCTCATGGCAACTTCTATGCTCTATGACTACAACTTTGCGCGGCTCTTCGCAGCCACGGCGCGCAATATCGCCGACGCACAAACCGCCTCGGGTCCAAATGCCGGTCGTGTGCCCACCATCGCGCCAGAGTACGTTGTCTTCGCGCCGGACTACGGAGTCTTTGACGATTCGCCCGAGTGGGGCAGCGCCGCCATCCTCGCCCCCTGGTACGTCTATCAGCGCAATGGCGACCTCGCCGCGCTGGCCGCCCAGCTTCCCGTCATGGAGCGTTACGCCGACTACCTGGCCACGCGCGCGCACGACAACATCATCACCTATGGCCTCGGCGACTGGTATGACATCGGCCCCGGTCCGCCGGGTTACGAAAAACTGACCAGTGCTGGCTTCACCGCGACCGCCATCGATTACCAGGACTTGAAGGTTCTCGAACGCATCACCGCCCTGCTCGGAATGCAGGATCAGAGTACCCACTACGCGCGCCTCGCTGAGGCCGTTCGCAGCGCCTTCAACGCGCGTTTCTTCAGTCGAGCCCAGCACAGCTACGACAAAGGCAGCCAGACCGCCCAGGCCATGCCGCTTGTCCTCGGTCTGGTCGACGAAAGCGAGCGCTCCGCCGTTCTGGACGCTCTCGTAGCCGACATCCGCAACCATCGGAATCACGTCACTGCGGGGGATGTCGGCTACCACTATGTAGTGGATGCCCTGCTCGACGGCGGGCGCTCCGACGTGCTCTACGACATGCTTGAACGCACCGACACTCCTAGCTACGGCTATCAGCTTTCGCGCGGCGCAACCTCGCTCACCGAGGCATGGGACGCCAGTCCCGAAAACTCTCAGGATCACTTCATGCTCGGCGACGCCGAAGAGTGGTTCTATCGCGGCCTCGGCGGAATCAATATCGATTTTTCGCGCGCTGGCTCGGACCGGATTCTGCTTCGCCCCGCCACCGTTGGCAAACTCGCCTGGGTCCACACTGACGCGCACACTCCGCTCGGCCTCATCGAAAGCGCCTGGCATCGCACTCCGCAAACTATCCTTTACAGCTTCACCGTTCCCACCAACATAACGGCAACCATCGAGGTCAACGCATCTCCCTCCGATGCCGTCACTGTCGATGGCTTCGCGCCTGGCAAAGCACCGGGAGTTTTGAAATCGACCCTGTCCAACGGCCATCTCCAACTCGTCGTCGGCTCCGGCCGCTATGCTCTGAGCGTACACAACCCCAGTCCAGATCAATCCGCTCCATGACCGTCCCCAGGCTTCGCTACTCCTCGCGAAGTATCTCGAGCGGGCGCAGCCCGAGAATGCGATAGCTCGCGATCCATCCCGTCGCTGTCGCCAGCAAAGCCGTGCCAACGATGGTCACCGCCGTAGCCATCCACTCCATATGCCAGTGAATCTCCAGCCGCTGCAAAAGCAGGCGGGTCAGCAGATTGGCAAACAGAACGCCCACCATCGCGGCCAGGGTTCCCAGCACAAAAAACTCGACCGAAAAAATCGCCATCACCCGCCGCCGCGTTGCCCCAAGCGTCTTCAACACCACTGTCTCCCGTGTGCGCCGGAAGCGTGTGCTGGCGATGGACGAGGCCAGGATCATAAGCCCCGCGAAGATGGAAAATCCCGCAAGAAAACGAATCACGAAAGTGATCTGCCGCACCACCGACTCGATGCGATCCAGCACCTCTGCCAGATTGATCACCGTCACCGTCGGATACGCTTCAAACAGCGCCCGCTCGATCTGCGGGATCCGCTCTGTTTGGATGCGAGTCGCCCCGTACCACACGGCCGGAGCATCCCTCAGCAGTCCCGACGGCAACAGAAAGCTGCTCCGTCCGGCGATGTGCTGCTCGTCGGCGCGAAACAGCGCAGCAACCTTGAGCTGCATCGTCTCCCCCGACACTTCCACTTCCACCGCCGAGCCAATCCCCACATGAATGCGATCCGCAACTCCCTTGCTCAGCGCAATCTCGCGCGCGTTTGCGTCCGTCCACCAGCCGCCCTGGATCAGCTTGTCGCCTTCGGGAATCTGATCGGCCCAACTGAGTTGTACGCTCTCCAGCATCCGTCGCGGAAAATGTTCCATCTTCAGTTGATCGAGTGGTGTCCCGTTCAGTGAAACAAAATGTCCGCTCACCACCGGCAGCAGCTCGAGCTTCTGCTCCACGCCCGATTGCTGGGCAAAGAATCGCGTAATTCCGGCCAACTCGTCGCCAGTCATATCCACCAGAAAAAGATTGGGCAGCGTGGGCGAAGCCGTCTGCTGAATCTCCCGCAGCACATCCGTCTGCATCAGGTACACCGACAGGATCAGCATCACCCCTGTACCCAGCGCGGCCAGCACGGCAGCCGACTGATTGCCCGGTCGATAAAGATTCGCGAGCCCCAGCCGAATCGCCTGGGGCAGGCGTAGCCGAACGATTGTCAGCAACCAGCGCAGCAGTCGGAGAAACCCCGCCGATACCGCCAGGAGCACGATCAAAATCGCCAGCAGAGCAACGGAAAAATCCCGACCCACCTCCGCTGAATCCGTCAGCAGCGCGGCGATTATCGCGAGCGCACCCAGTATCAGCAGCCCTGCGCCGAGCTGAAGCTTCCTCGCCGCAAGCGCACGCCACCAGCCCCGCGGCCCGCGCACTTCGCTCTGCTCCACCAACCGCCGCAGCACCAGAATCGGACGGACGCCGCGCACATCGAGCAGCGGCGGCAGACAGAAAAGCAGCGTCGTCAGCAGCCCCGTGGCCAGCCCCGCCAGTGCCGAACGCCAGGGAAACGCAATCAACGTATGTACGGGCAAAAGGCTGCCAAACACCGCAGGCAGCGCAGCCATCACTACCAATCCGGCAGACACGCCAAGGCACGCGCCCGCCAGCCCCAGCCCCATCGTTTGCAGCAGGAAGATGCGCAGCAGATCCGAAGTCCCCGCGCCCAGCGTCTTGAAGATCGCCAGAACATCCATGCGCTGCTCGAGATGCGCATGCATCGACATCGCAACCCCAATTGCCCCCAGCACCATCGCCACCAGACAGATCAGGCTCAGAATCGAAGTCGAGCGATCCAGCCCCTCGGTCAGCGCGGGATTTCCTTCGCGATAGTCCATCACCTGAGCTTCCGGCAGGATGGATTCAAGCTGCTTTCTCACCCCTGCCAACTGTTGGGGAGACTGCATGGCAGCGGGCAGTTCCACCAGCAATCGCTCGGTCGCGCGGCTTCCCTCGGCCAGCAATCCCGTCGTCTCAAGCGCCTCGCGCGAGATCATCACGCGCGGCCCCAGCCCGGCTCCCGCGCTGATCCGGTCCGGCTCCTGCATCAGCACAGCCGAGATGCGAAAGCTGTGCCCCCCCAGCCGCAGCGCATCCCCTACGTGCGCGTGGAGCCGTATCAGAAACTCTTCCGCAACCACCACCGAGTGATCCGTCAGCGCCGTGCTCAACGGCTGCGCAGGAGCAAGCTGAGCCTCGCCATAATATGGGTACTCGCTCGGATCAACCGCCTTGAGAGAAACCAGCAGCGGCACCGGATCCGGCGGCACCGAAGCCATTGAAACCATCTCCGTAACCCAGGTCGTCCGGATCGACTCGCCGTGCAGCGCATCGATCTTTTTCCTCTCCGCGGCGCTCGGCTGCTGGTTGGCGCGCGCCACCAGATCGCCCGCCATCAGCGAGCGCGCCTCGCGGCCCAGCGTCGCGCGAAAGCTCTCGCTGAATCCCCGCACACCCACCAGCGCCGCAACGCCCACCGCGACAGAGAGCACCACAAAGAAAAACTTCCCCGGCGCGGAACGCAGATCCCGCAGCGCAATCGTCGCAGCCCGCGACCACGTCAAGGATCGAATTGCCATCAACGAAGCTCCCTCGCGTACTCCGAACCGGGCGAAACCGTGCTTGCATCCTCGACGATCCGGCCATCGCGCAGCACAATCCGCCGATGCGCCAGCGCCGCCACCTGTGCGTCGTGGGTCACCAGCACCAGCGTCGTTCCCGCATCGCGATTATGGCTGAGCAAAAGCTCCAGAACATTCTTTCCGTTTTCCGAGTCAAGATTTCCCGTCGGCTCATCGGCCATCACAATCGGCGGCTCCACCACAAACGCCCGTGCCAGCGCCACGCGCTGCTGTTCGCCGCCCGAGAGCTGCACCGGATAGTGATCCATCCGCTCCTCGAGGCCCACCTGCCGCAGCAACGTCCGCGCTCGCTCCAGGCCGTTGCCCGCGCAATTCAACTCATGCGGAAGCAACACATTTTCCAGAGCCGTCAGCGTCGGGATCAGTTGATACGACTGAAAGACGAACCCGATCTTGCGGCCTCTCACCTCCGCCAGTGCCGCTTCGTCCAGATTGTGGATAGGGGTCCCGTCCAGCAGAATCTCCCCCTCGCTCGGCGAATCCAACCCCGCCAGCAATCCCAGCAGCGTACTCTTCCCGCTCCCGCTCGCGCCCACAATCGCAACAAACTGCCCCGAAGGAATTTCGATGTCGATCCCCTTCAGAATCTCGATGCGTCGTGACCCATTCTGAATCCATTTTCTGACGCCGCGTACTGCAATCATCAAGTGCTCTCCATCATCCATTCGTAGACGAAAATCAACCGCAACCCCGATCCCTTGTTTACCGGTTGCGATTACGCAATTCCTCAGCCTTTCGTTCCGCACTCCCAGCCATCCGACCGGTCCGGAAATTATCCAGAATCCGCTCCGCTCACTGGTAAACTCAAACCGTGAAACTCCGCTCCCCCGCAATTCGATCCCTATTGGCAGTCTGCCTCATTCCGGCGAGTCTGTCTGCATCTCCCGCGCAAAAGACGCTGGTTTGTTTTGGCGACAGCATCACCGCCGGATACGGACTGCCAGAGAACCAAAGCTACCCTGTCGATCTCGACCATCTGCTTGCCGCGCAACACAGCCAGTTTCGCGTGGTAAACCGCGGCGTCCCCGGCGACACCACCAAGGACGCGCTCGCGCGACTCCCCTCGATCCTCGCTCTTCAGCCATCCGTTGTCGTCCTCGAGTTCGGCGGCAACGACGGGCTGCGCGGCATCGCCGTCGAACAGACAGAACGCAATCTCACGCAACTCGTCCGCGCATTTCAGGCCGCACACATTCGCGTGCTCCTCGTCGGCATCGCGCTGCCGCCCAACTACGGTGCCGACTACGTCACCAGCTTTCAAACCATCTTTCCCACCGTCGCCCACACGCAACACATCGCGCTCATGCCCATGATCTACGACGGCATCTACACCCTTCCCGGGACCATTCAGCAGGACGGCATCCATCCCACCGCCAAAGGCTCGGCCATGATCGTTCAACACATGCTTCCCTACCTGCTGCCGCTGCTGCGATAGCTCGCCACGCGAAGAGATAAACCGATATAGGCAGCTTCCTGCGTGCTGCGACTGTGATACCCTCTGGCGGTGCTCGAAATCTGTGCCGGGAGTTATGTCTATGCGTCGCTGGGTTGTTTTGGGTTCATCGTTTGTCATCGGATTTTCTTCGCTCTGCCAGCCCGTCACAGCGCAACCACCGGTGCTTCCCTTTCGCAATCCGGCGCTTGATCGCGAAGCCCGCATCACTGACCTGCTCAGCCGACTGACCCTCGATGAAAAGATCGCGCTCATGGCCGATCACCCGAAGATTCCCCGCCTCGGCCTCGAGTTTTCCGGCCAGGTCGAGGGCCTGCACGGCCTCGCGCTCGGTGGTCCCGGCCACTGGGAGGGTCGCGGAAAGGCCGTCCTGCCCACCACTACCTTTCCCCAGGAACGTGGCCTCGGAAACACCTGGGACCCCGCGCTCATGCAACAGATTGGCGCGCTCGAAGGCTACGAGGCACGCTACATGTATCAGAGTCCGAAGTATGATCGCGGCGGCCTGATCGTCCGCGCGCCCAATGTCGATCTCGCCCGCGATCCGCGCTGGGGGCGCGGTGAAGAGTCCATGGGCGAAGACCCCTATCTGGTCGGCACCATGACCGTCGCCTTTCAGCACGGCCTGCAAGGCCCTGACCCCACCCACTGGCAGGCCGCCTCGCTCATGAAACACTTTCTCGCCAACGAAAACGAAGATACCCGCGACTTCTCCTCTTCCGATTTCGATGAGCGGCTCTTCCGCGAATACTATTCCGTCCCTTTCCGCATGGGCTTTGAAGAGGGCGGCTCGCGCGGCGTCATGGCCGCCTACAACTCCTGGAATGGCGTTCCCATGATGATCAATCCGGTGCTCAAAAACGTGATGATCAAAGAGTGGGGAAACGATGGAATCATCTGTACCGATGGCGGCGCGCTTGGCCTGCTCATCAATGCTCACAAGAGTTTTCCTGACAAGGAACACGGCTCCGCTGCAGCCGTCAAAGCGGGCATCAACCACTTCCTCGACACTTACCAGAGCGACCTCCGCGCTGCCGTCAAAGATGGTCTGGTCTCGGAAGCCGACATCGATTCCTCTCTGCGCGGACTTATCCGCGTCTTCTACTGGCTCGGCGAGTTGGACGCCGTCAACGACGGCAAGACTCCCGGCGGCTCACCGGCAGCAAGCGACCCCTACGGACGCATCGGTCGCGAAGCCGATACACCGCCCTGGGAGCGCGAAACCAGCAAGGCCCTGGTCCGTCAGGCTACCGACGAATCCATCGTCCTGCTGAGGAATGAGGCCAACACTCTCCCGCTCGACGCAGCCACGCTCAAGACCATCGCCATCATCGGTCCGTGGGCCGATCAGGTGCTGCTCGACTGGTACTCCGGAACCCCGCCCTACTCCGTCTCCGCGCTCGACGGCATCCGCGAGGCAGTCGGCAAAAACACTAAAGTGATCTTCGCCCGAGGCGACGACCCGGTAGCCACCGTTGCCGCCGCGCGACAGGCTGATGTCGCCATCGTCATCGTCGGCAACCATCCCTACTGCAACGCCACGCGCTGGAGGCAGTGCGACACGCCCAGCAACGGTCGCGAAGCCGTCGATCGCAAGACCATCTCGCTCGAGCAGGAGCAGCTCGTCAAGCTCGTCTACGCCGCCAATCCCTGCACCGTCGAGGTACTTATCTCCAGCTTCCCCTACGCCATAGTCTGGAGCCAGCAAAACATTCCCGCCATCGTACACATGACCCAGAACAGCCAGGAACTGGGCCATGGCCTCGCCGACGTGCTCTTCGGAAAATATTCGCCAGCCGGAAAACTCACCCAGACCTGGCCCACCGGCGACGATCAACTGCTGCCCATGATGGACTACGATCTGCTCCACGGACGCACCTACATGTACAGCAAGCTCAAGCCGCTCTATCCCTTCGGCTATGGCCTGAGTTACACCACCTTCCACTACAACTCGCTCTCTACCAGCGTTGCGCAGATGAACGCCGACGGCCAGGTCCAGGTCACTGTCTCCGTCACCAACACCGGCACCCGCGACAGCGACGAAATCGTCCAACTCTACATCACGCACGAACACTCCGCCGTCTCGCGCCCACAGATCGAGCTGAAGGGCTTCCAGCGCGTTCATATCGCGGCTGGAAAATCAGCCGATGTCAGGCTCACCGTAAAAGCGCGTGACCTTGCTTACTGGGACGCAGCAGAGCACCTCTGGCGCGTGGAAAAGGAGCCCATCAAGCTCCTGGCTGGCGGCTCATCCGACACTCTGCCCGTGAGCGCAGTCGTCGAGGTCAGCAACAGCGGCGAATACAAACCCTGAGGCATTTTCAAGGACGTCTTGGGACGGAACACTCGCTTTTGAGACCTGGGAAGACCCCCTCAAAAAACCGGAAAACTAACCTTCACTTCTCGGAAAACCGCTCCCCGTAGTACCCGGTTCGATAACGAATCTCGTAGGTTTTGCCATCCCCCCGAGGAACTGTGATTTGAATGCGATGGAAACTCACCCCCGGCGCGGAAAAGGTCGGGTAATACCCGATCAGGTACTGCGTTCTCAAATCCTCCGACACCCGCGCAAACGCCTCCTTCAGCCCTCCCTGGTCCACGTAGAAATACCTGCCCCCGGTCTGCTCGGCCAGCGTAATCAGCGCATGTTCGCCGCCCGTATCCCGTCCCGCGCTGGCCTCCACCGGCACATCGATCAGGCTGTACACCATCACCTCGCCGCGCAGCGCCTGCTCCAGCGCCTGCGCGTAGCTCACCGTATCGGCGGTATCGCCGCCGTCAGACACCAGCACCAGCACCTTTCGCCCGTCGCGCCGAGCCAGGCTGCGCGAAGCGCGATCAATCGCCTCATACAACGCCGTCGCAGCGCCCATCTGAAGGTGATTCAGCCCGTTTTCAATCT
>JAJZFR010000080.1 GCA_021805265.1 Acidobacteriota bacterium
CGCTGGCTGGCCGCGCAGAAAGCTGGACTGCCAACCGTTCCCGCTATTCTCCGCCAGGTCTCCGACGAACAGGCGATGGAGATCACCATCGTCGAAAACCTCCAGCGGGCAGACCTGAATCCCATCGAGCAGGCCAGGGCATACGAGCGCCTGAGCCGGGAATTCGGCATGACCCAGGAACAGATGGCAATCCGCACCGGCAAAGAACGGGCCACCGTCGGAAATTTCCTGCGCTTGCTCCGATTGCCGGAGAGCGTTCAGAACAAGGTCGCCAGCGGCGCTCTCAGCTTTGGCCACGCACGAACCCTGGTTGCACTGGAATCCCAGGCTCAGATGGAGTCTGTCGCGAACAAAATCATATCACTTTCGCTTTCTGTTCGCCAGGCGGAGACCTATGTTCAGGGACTGCTCCATCCCGACCGCGCTTCCATCCCGACCGCGCGGCCAGAGCCGGTGATCGACCCCAATGTTCTTGACGCGCAGGACCGCATGCAACGCGCACTGGGGCTCAAGGTCACCATTCACGACCGCGGCGGGCGAGGAAGCGTCCTGATCGAATACGCGCGACTGGAAGATTTCGACACACTGCTGGAAAAACTCATTGGCTGAACGCGAACCCTAAACGCGTTGGAGAAACGCTCCAACGAGAACAGCCCGGCCACTCCCTCGTATCCGAGCAGATACATTGCCAGAGAAATCCTCCGTCGAACTCCGCTGCGGGCTGTCGCGGACTCGCGTGATTTTGGTAGACTCTGGCCAACCAATCCCTGAGAGGCAGGCGCAGCAGAGTCTTCGAGGCTTGTCCTCGGGCGGCTCCGGCCCGAGCGCTGCTGGCCCAGAACTTGCCCAGAAAGGATGCTCGATGACCCTGGTTCCCGGATCCCTCTTTCTCTCCGACTCGACCGGCCAAAGCGAGACCATCTCTCTCCAGGCTGTCGGCGAGCAGGTAACAGTCAGGATCGCCAGCGCATTTTACGGCGCAGATTCGGCCGGCGTCCCGAAGCAGGCCGCAATTGCAGACGACGGACAGTCCCTCTCGATTACAGTCCTCGGCGGCATGAATCCGCTCTCTGTAACTGTCATTTCTCCGGACCCCGCCAGCGGAGTCGTCCAGTTATGTCAGGGGACAGCGGTGCTTGCCGAATCCACGCTCACCAACCATAGCGCTGTCAGCTCCATCGTGATCCAGGGAATGTAACTCTCCGATTGCGTTGGACCCAGGGAACCCAGCAAAGGCCGGTGACTGCTTGAAGACGAAACGCGCTTCCCTCTGCGGTGCGGCAACTCTACTGGTCGGATTCGCCAGTCTTCAGGCCCACGCCGTCAGCCCGGCCCAGCAATCGGCCTGCGACCGTCACCACGTCGCAGGCTGGTGCCCTTTGCTGGTCTTCGAGTTTTACACCGCTCACTCGCTGCTGGCATCCCCTCCGCGCTCGAGCCCGGTCTCGACCCTTGACTCGCCGCTGGGAGACACAAAACTGCTGGCCGCCGACCTTGCTCCGCGCGCTGCCCTGGCCGTCCTCCAAAGCGACCTCAAGGCGGAATCCGAACAGGCCGCGGAACACGCCCTGCAAACCATTTCTCTCGGCGGCGCGGTGAACCAGACGGGCGGGGCGGCGGCGTCCTCGGGATCGACCGACCTCGCGGCGAAACCCACGACGACCGACTTTCTCTCGATAGCGGAACAGACCGGAGCCTTCACCAGCACCCAGAACGGCAGCGCGATCACGCTCCAGGCGAGCCTGCTCGGGATGCAGAAATATCTCGAGAATGCGCCGCTCTTTCGACGCCTCAACTCGAGAGCGGCCGACGCGCTCGAGCCGCTGACCATCTCGGCCAACGTCAACGTAGCGCAAAGCGGATCGACCACGCTCCCCACCACTGGCAGCGCAACGCCATCGACGTCATTGCCCGCCTCGATCATCTTGCCCGCCAACAACGTCGCGCTCACTTCCGTCGGCGTCAACTATGAGCTCTATCGTCCATACAACCCCCAGGACAAAAACTTCCTCGCGAAGTGGAACGCGGCGGTAGTCGCAAATCAACAGGCCCTTCAGGCTGCGGGAAGTTCGATTGCCTCCGCGCTCGACTCGCTCCTCACCCCGGCGACGCTCAGCGCACTTGCGCAGAATCTGGATGCGCCTTTGAAGGCGTGGCACACCGCTGGCGCTGCCGCCGAACGCGAAGCGGATTTCGACGCCTTCGTCGCCGCCTACTCGACCTATAACCGCGCCTTCGATGACTTTCTGATGGACTCGCCGCAGGCCCCCAAAGCCGTCGTCAGCCTCAATCAGGCCATCGCGGTCTTCTCTGCGGCGACAGAAACCGTGCTGAACCAGGCGCGCGGAAAGCCGCTAGCCACCGCGGGCTACCTCTACTCGACGCCCGCGCAGCAGCCCGCAACTCATAGCTTCACGCTTGCGCTGGCAGAGCTCTTCGCTACCGGCAAGGCAACCGGCATCGCGCAGAACGAAGGGAACAATACCGGGAGCGCTGGCTCCCGCAGCTTTCTCAGCGGCGCGCAACTGACGGCAAACTTCACTGCGGAAATCTACGCGACCATCCCTGCGGGAGCAACCTACGGCAGGCTGCGCGACCTGCAAATTTCCGGTGAGTTCGACAAGCCGGTGGGGGGCAAGCTCGACAACCCACGCGCAACGCTGAGCCTGGCGGGCTACGGCCAGTACCAGTACGACCCGACGGTCCTGAATGTGAGCGCGACGAACCTCCTGCCCGGAACCAACATCGCGACAGGCTCCGGTGCCCAGGTGCTGCTCGGCACATCGGGCTGGCTGGGCGTGGTGCAGGGCAAGATGACTCTGAACCTGAGCAGAGGCCTCTCCCTGCCGCTCGCGATCAAGTGGTCCAACAAGACGGAGCTGCTGTCGAGCTGCAATCTCCGGGGCCAGTTCGGCATCAGCTACGATCTCGCTGCGCTCTCGAAGCTGCTGTCGAGCGGCAACTGAAACACCTTGCGGGGGCGCGCAGCCGCAACGAGCGCTGAGAAGATGAGATTTTCCTTCAGCGCGAAGACTGCGTCGCAACCACTGTCCTACGCACCCTGTTGGGTATGCCGGAGTATGGTCTGCACCGCCGTCACCAGGCTCGAACAGTGTTCTGAGATTTGCCGCGTCGCCATCGACTGCTGCTCGATCGCCGTCGCCACACTGCTCACATACCCGCTCATCTGTGTCGCGCCATCCATGGTATCCCGCACACTCTCGGCCACGCTCCCGGAAAACTTCTGAATCGAACCAATCTCCTGGCCTATCTGCTGGGTCGCCTTCGCGGTCTGGTCGGAAAGGTTCTTCACCTCGCTGGCAACTACCGCAAAACCCTTGCCGGCTTCGCCCGCGCGCGCGGCTTCAATCGTCGCATTCAACGACAGCATGTTCACCCGAGCCGCAATGTCGCGGATGAGACCCACAATCGAGTGCATCGATTTCATCGAAGCCACAAGTTGGGATGTCTGTTCGCCCGAGCTTTGAGAAACGCCCAGAATCTTCTCCGCGGCCTCACGCGACATCTGCATATTGCGACTGATCTCCGCAATCGAACAGGACATCTCTTCGGCGGCAGCCGCCACGCTCTGCGCCGTCACCTGGGTCGTCTCTGTCTGCTGAATAAACGCCGTCAGATCGCTGGCAAACTTCACCACTTTGTACGGCTTTTGGTTCCAATCGAAGATCGGGTTGTAGCTGGCCTGGATCCAGACTACATTTCCGGTCTTTCCAATCCGTTTGTAGATATGCGTACTGGGTCGTCCGGCGCGCAGTCCTTCCCACAAAGCTAGGTAAGCATCGGTCTTCTCTTCACCCACAGAGACAAACATGCTGTGATGTTTGCCAACGATCTCTTCCAGTCGGTATCCCATAAGTTGAAGAAAATTTTCGTTCGCCGAAATAACGTGGCCGCTCAGATCGAACTCGATCACTGCCTGAACGCGATGAATTGCTTCAAGCTGCCCGCGATAGTCGAAGCTCGCGGCTTTCTGATCCGTGATGTCGGTCGCAAACTTGATCACTTCGCGCACCCTTCCCGAATCGTCGAAGATCGGGTTGTAGCTGGCCTGTATCCAGACCTCGCTTCCCCCTTTGCGAATGCGCTTGAACTCGCTCGATATGAATTCGCCGTTGCGAAGCTTCGTCCAGAAATCGGCGTATTCCGCGCTCGCGGCATAGGCTGAATCCACAAACATCCGGTGATGCTTCCCGCGAATCTCATCGAGGGAATAGCCCATCACGTTGAGAAAATTCGCGTTCGCGGCCAGTACTTCGCCAGCCGGGTTAAAACGAATCACCGCCTGGGAACGATCCATCGCCTTCACGATGGAGTGCGCGTCAGGCTCCGATTGGCCACTCGTCAATCCAACCCGCGAGGGGCTGTCGCTCTTCTGTTGTGATCGATATGTTTTGAACATGGTTATCTCTTACCTCTACCGTGAACGAATTGAGATCAAACAACGTAACCATGAACCACACGGGCAAGGTTCGGCGCGGCTGCTCACGCTATCCGGAAGCCTTCGTCCAACTCCAGCGCGTCTTCATATCCCGATAGCCCGCTCGGGTTCTGTCTTCTTCATCGAACCTCTGCCTCCGATCCAACAAAGAGGGGTTGAATTCGCGGGAAATTTTCCTGGAATGCGCCCAATTCGGGACGGCGCGATATTCTGAAACCGTTGGCAGTCGCCAGCGCACGTGAGCACGCGATGCGAGAGCTGAGGAGTGGAATAAACGATGAGACCATCGAAAGTGCAAATGGGGATATTTCAGAGCGCCGGTTCGACGAAAATGGCGCTGATGGCGGTAGCCGGGCTGTTACTGAGCGCCGGCGTTAGCCGCGCGCAAAACAACTACGAGATTCAGGTCTATCCCTCGGAGACCATTGCGCCAAAAACCCTGCTGACCGAGCTGCACAGCAACTACACGGTCGAGGGCAGTACGACGACGCAATACGGCCAGCAACCCACGCAAGGCCAGGAGCACGAAACCCTCGAGCTGACCCAGGGCGTGACCAAGTGGTCCGAGGTAGGCTTCTACGTCTTCACCGAGGAGCACAACGGCACCGGTGTGCAATGGGTGGGCGACCACATCCGTCCCCGTGTGCGCATCCCCGAGAGCTGGCACTGGCCGGTCGGCCTCAGCCTCTCGAACGAGATCGGCTACGCTCGCGCCGCTTACGCCAATCCCTCCTGGTCGTGGCAGATGATGCCCATCATCGACAAGACCATGGGCAAATGGTACTGGGCGGTGAACACCACGCTGGACTGGGGCATTCACCCGACCACGCTGCCGCCCGGCCAGACGCAGCAGCAGATCAACTACTACTACCGCGATGTCTCGCCGCACGGCGTCACCTTTGGCCCAGCGGCGACCGTCACCTACCAGCCCAACAAGTACTACAACTTCGGCATCGAGTACTACGGCTACTTCGGCGAGCTGGGCAATTTCGTCTCGCTCCACAACCAGCAGCAGCAGTTCTTTCCGGTGGTGAATCTCTTTGTGTCAGACAAGTGGGAGATCAACTTCGGCGCGGGCTGGGGTGCGACGGCATCGACCGATCACCTGATCGTGAAAGGCATTCTGGGCCACTACTTCAACTGGAGCGATCTGCGACCGAAGCACCTGTAGCGCCGCGCCACCCGCGTCAACTCGGGGCGGAACTCGGCAGCGAGATTCCCGCCGGCAATCCCCGCCAGACTGGTCAGTGTGCGCTGCGCAAGGTGGGTCGAGTTCTGAAACTGCGCGGGCTGCCAGGTATTGGCCAGCGAAGCCGCAGTGAGGGCCGCAACGAGGTTTGAAACTGCGACGGTGTGGCGTCGCCAGCCTCGATTCCGCTGATCGAAAAGCGTAAACACGGCAGCATGCGCGGCGCGGCGCATCGGGTTGCCGCTCGGCGAAGGCCAGTAGCGGGGGTCCTCGCCGAGGGCGAGCGCAGTCGCCGACTGCGCCGCAGTGGCCGCTGTTTGCCGGGCCAGATACCCGGCGTAGAGATGCGCAAAACCAGAAGCCCCGAGACTCCAGTCGGCGGGCTGATTGCGCGCCGGATGGGCCATGGCAAAGCCCGCCTCGAATCCCGGCACCAGCCACGCCGTCACGTCCACGGAGCGCTCCCAGGCCATCGCCCCCTGCTCGCGCGCGCTGAGCTTCCCCGGTTCCGCAACCTGGGCTTGCCCCGCACCCGCGCAGCAAAGCAACAGCGTCAGCACATAGCAGCGCATGGAGGCAACCTTCCCTGGATCGAGTGGAGTGGAACCAGTATGCGCGTTCCGCCAATAATTCCACGCAAGCGCGAGGAACGATTTATACTTCGGTTGCTCGAAGTTTTACCGCCGAAAGTTCCACGAATGAGAGGCCGATATGCCAAAGAACAGATTTCCGCTGCAACCACTGCTCAAACACATCCCGCTGCTCGGCTTGTGCGTGGCACTCCTTGGCTTGACAACTTTGGCCTTCGGACAAACCGCCGCCACCGGCGGAAGCTCCGTCCTCGGCCCTGCGCAGACCGCCAAACTGCTGCCCGCCTCGGTGTATTTCAAGGGCCAGAGCGCCACCACGCAGATTCGCAACTCGGGCGGGATCCGGTTCGCGGACGGAAGTTACACGCTCGCCGTCATGGTCGATACCAGCGGCTACTCCTCCGATGTCCAGCAGAAGTATCAGGCGTATCTGATCAGCGAAGACCCGATCAAAATCGAGGGTAAGACGCTCCCGGCCGGCACCTACGGCGTGGGCTTCGTTGCCGGAGACAAGTTCGTGGTGATGGATGTGGGCGCGCACGATCTGCTCACGGTCGCCTCCGAGACCGACGCAGCGCTCAAGCGCCCCATGCCGCTCAAGGTCACCGCCGCTGACAACACCTTCCGCCTCTACGCCGGGCGCCGCTTCATCGCCTTCAGTCGCTGAGGCGTCTCCGCAACGTCTCCTTGGTTGCGGGTTGCGCCCGCGGTGGAACGCTTTCGCATCACTCCTGATCCGCCAACATCGCACGCTGCGGTGTAGCATGAAGCATCGTCAGGCAATGAGCAGCACAAGGAGCAACCCATGAAGATGCGACCCGGTTCGGTCACCGGATTTCTGCTCTGCGGCAAGGAGTGGACCGACGGCGAAGCGATGGAAATCCGTTCGCCGTGGGACCAGGGGCTGCTCGGCAGAGTCACCATCGCCACGCGCCAGGATGCGCGGGAAGCGGTCACCCACGCTGCCGCTTCGCTCCGGCGCACACGCGCCCTGCCGCGCTGGAAGCGCAAGGAAATTCTCGAGGACATCGCAGCGACGCTGATCGATCAGAAGGAGCGTTTTGCGCAACTGATCGTGGCTGAAGCGGGCAAACCCATTCGCGCCGCGCGCACTGAGGTCGAGAGAACCGTACAGGTCTTCAAAACCGCCGCCGAAGAGGCTGTCCGACTGGGCGGCGAGTCCATCCCGCTCGATCTGAGCGAGGGTAACGAAGGCAAATGGGGCCTGGTGCAGCGCTTTCCCGTTGGGCCAATTCTAGCGATTACTCCCTTCAATTTTCCCCTCATGCTGGTTGCTCACAAGCTGGCTCCGGCCATTGCTGCGGGCTGCCCGGTCGTGCTCAAGCCCGCACCACAGACGCCCTTCACCGCGCTTGCTCTCGGCGAAGTCATTCTCAAATCGGGCTGGCCCGAGGAAGCCCTGGCCATTCTCACGCTGAGCAACGCGGACACCGCCTGGCTGGCCGAGCGCGAAGACCGAATCAAGCTCGTCAGCTTCACCGGCTCGGCAGCGGTGGGATGGGCGCTCAAAGCCAAAAGCGGACGCAAGCGCGTCACCCTCGAACTCGGCGGAAACGCCGCGCTGATCGTCCACTCCGATTGGAAGGATTTAGACGAAGCCGCTGCCCGCGTCGCCCACGGGGCCTTCAGTTACGCTGGCCAAAGCTGCATCAGTGTCCAGCGCGTCTACGTCGAGCGCCCCATCTTTCAAACCTTTCTCTGGAAGGTGGTTGGCCTGGCGGGCAAGCTCGTCCAGGGCGACCCTGCCCTCGAATCCACCGATCTTGGCCCATTGATTCGCGCCTCCGATGCCGAGCGCGTCGAGACCTGGATCAACCAGGCCGTGAAGGCCGGAGCCAAGCTGGTCGAGGGCGGCCTGCGCAACGGGAATCTCATCACTCCAACCGTATTCTCCGGTACCAGGTCCGGCATGAAAATCGTCGAGGAAGAGATTTTTGGCCCCGTTGTAACCATCGAGCCTTACGATGATTACGAGGACGCCCTGGCCATGGTCAACCACTCTCGCTACGGCCTGCAAACCGGCCTCTACACCCGCGATGCCGGGCGCATCATGCTCGCCTTCCGCGAACTCGAGGTTGGCGCGGTCATCGTCGGCGACGTGCCCACCTGGCGCATCGACGCGATGCCCTATGGCGGCGTGAAGGAGTCTGGCCTGGGCCGCGAAGGTGTGCGCTGGGCCATCGAGGAAATGACAGAGCCGCGCCTGCTGGTGATGGGCCCGATGTAAAACCCGGCGAGCGGAAAGAGGCCAATGAACGACACAATCCCCACTCACAAAACCTGGTACGTCGCCCTCGTCAGCGCCGGGTTCATCCTCCTGCAAAGCGCCTGCACGGCGGTCATCGCCATCAGCGGCCTGCGCGTCTGGATCGGCCTTACCGCGCTCGCCGCAGCCGCCGGATTGCATCGCCCCGCCAGCGGCTTCCATCAGGACGCGATTCGCATTCCCATGATGGGGGTTGCCGTCCTCGGCTCAGTCATCAATCTCTACGTCGTCTGGCGCATCCGGCGTCTGCGCGCGCGGCCCGCCGCACAATGGCGTCAACAGCCCGCCTCCAAAGGCCGACTGCGCAGCGAATGGTTCCAGATCGCCCTGGCCATCCTGACTCTCGCCCTGGTGGCCGCCGAGTGGATCACCCATCGCATCGTGCACGGCCTTTAGTCTTTGATCTCGCTCTTCGTTTCCGGCCCATGAGATTCGCCAGACTGCTCCGTCCGCAACTCCGCATCCAGCCGCGCATGCAGCCGCTCGCTGTAGCCGACGGGCAACTCAAAAACACGATCATCAGCAGTCAACACCAGGATGTTGCGCGTCGAGTCGAGAATCGCCGAACAAATCTCGCAGTGATCGAGATGGCGCTGCACCATGGCGCGCGTCTCCTCGCTCAGCGAATCATCGAGAAACTCCGAAATATAGTTCCAGACGTGTTTGCACTCTAGTTCCACGGCAACCACCTCCTTTTCGGCGGTGCGGTAGCAGCGCGCAGCGTTGGCGCCAGCTCCTTCTGCAGCATCATCCGCGCGCGATGCAGCCTTACCTTCACCAGCGCGTGCGTAATCCCAAGCGCCGCCGCAGTCTCTTCGCCGCTCGACTGCTCCATCTCGCGCAATACAAACACCGTCCTGTAAATCTCCGGCAATTTCGCTATCGCCTCCCGCAGCAGCGCGCGGACCTCGTTCCGCTCCACAGCCTCGGATGGAATCTCCCGCCAGTCGCGCAGCATCGCGGGAGCTACCGGAGGATTGTCGTCCTCGCCCGGATCGTCGATCGAAACTTCGCGGAATGTTGCGGCCTTGCGCAGTTTGCGGCGCGCAAGATTCAAAGCGATCGTAATCACCCAGGAACTGAACTTCGCCTCCCCCCGAAAACTCGCGAGGCTCCGGAACCCCTGAAGAAACGCCTCCTGCGCAATATCCTCCGCGTCCGCCGAATTCTTCACATACGAGAGCACGACCATGTAGACAACCTTCTCATGAGGACGAATCAGGTCATGGTAAAGCTGCGTCTCGCCGGCAACAATTGCGGCAATCAACGCCTGCTCCCGATCCTTGTGTGCCGCATCAGTCATTCGGATTCGCTGCGACCTGCCTGGTGGCGAAGTACTGATCGAAAAATATGCCCAGGCATCGCGCAACCAGTGTATCCAACGCAAACGCGCCAGCGCCAAAGACCAGGATCAGCACCGCCGCAAACAGAAAGGTATAGGGGTCCGCCGCATAGAATTTCCCAGGGTCACTGAAGAATGCCAGAAGCGCCTCGCGATCCGCGGTCCAGTACGCAACCAGCATGTTGCCCGCCAGCAGCAACGACACGGGGCGCGAAAACAATCCCAGCATCCAGAGAACACCGCCGACCAACTCGATACCCGCAACAAAATGCGCATTGAATCCCGGAAAGGGAATTCCCAGGGACGCGAAGAACTCCGCAATGCGCGCAATGTGGTGGAGCTTGCCCCATCCCGTCTGGGCAAACTGAAATCCCCAGTAAAGACGCACAAACAACATCAGCGGAGAACGCAACGCGCCGCAAGCCTCCGCAGCGCGACGATAGAGATACAGAACTGAAACCATAAGGAACCTCGACGGTTGAATTGCGTTTGGGATCGGCTGTCCGATCTGACCGATTTCCTCGCGCTGCAAGGATGAGTCCGTGCGCCAACGAAGGTTACAATCGCCTCCTGCAAAACAAGGATTTCCTGCAAATCCCAAAGAGTGTTTTTTCCTCTGTAACCATTTCCCGCCACTCTGACTCCCAGAGGGCAGCACCATCGAGGCAGGCGGAGATCACGCTCCGCGAAATCCGCAACGTCCGGTTCCGCTCACGAGTGGAAGCCGGCCCAGCCACGAAAGGAAATCGACATGAACTCGAAAACCATCCACACCCTTG
>JAJZFR010000086.1 GCA_021805265.1 Acidobacteriota bacterium
CGATGCCGATGAGGATGAGGCCGCGCATGTATGCGGGATGGCTCCTGAGGAAGAGGACGGCAAGCAGGAACATCAGTGCCGGGCCGATGAGCCAATTCTGGATCAGAGATAAGGCGAGCAGTCGTCGTTTGCCAAATACTTCGCCGAGTTTTTCGTAGCGTACTTTTGCCAGCGGCGGGTACATCATCAGGATCAGGCCGATGGCGATGGGGAGATTGGTGGTTCCTGACTGGAATGACTGAATGGTCTCAGTGGCACCGCGAAAAAAGTGTCCCAGAGAAACTCCGAGAACCATTGCCAGAAAAATCCAGAGCGTGAGGAAGCGGTCCAGAAAGGATAATTCTCTGCGCGCGGCGGGGGCGCAGCACAGGTCAGCAGAGCTGGGAAGATTGGGCATGATTATCTCGAAGCAATCGCGGGTATTGTTGGAATCAAGTTTGGCATTGGCACGCCTTGAAGGGCGGCGAATTTATTTGGAGAGCAGCATGCCCGCGTGAGTCGGGCGCGGTCAGCCTGCATGACTTTGTCTTCGCTGAGCCATTCGAGTACGCCCTGTAGGACTTCGCGGGCGTGGGGATTCGATGGCAGCGCGATGCGGTAATGCATCCATTTTCCCTCTCTCCGGCTGGTGACCACGCCGGTCTTGCGCAGGTAGGCAAGATGGCGGGATATCTTCGGCTGGGGCTGGGCTAGAATCTCCACGAAAAAACAGACGCATAGCTCCTGCTCGCCCATGAGGTTCAAGAGCCGGAGCCTGGTTTTGTCGCCGAGTGCCTGAAAGAGGCGTTCCATGTCGAAGTGTTTCTGTTGCATCTTCACAGGATTATTATATCTGTATTGACGGATATGTAGGCAAACAATATAGTCGGATATACGAATATGTAGGAGCGGCCGATGGATAGGCGATTCAATGTTCTGTTTCTTTGCACGGGCAACTCGGCGCGTTCGATCATGGCCGAAGCGATCATGCATGCGAAAGGGCAACCGATCTTTGAGGCATACAGCGCGGGGAGTCATCCATCGGGCGTGGTGAGGCCGGAAGCCCTGGCGCAGATTGCGGCGAGCGGCATGAGCGTCGATGGTTATCGGAGCAAGTCGTGGGACGAGTTCGCGGCGCCTGATGCACCGCGGATGGATTTTGTATTTACTGTTTGCGATAACGCCGCGCACGAGGTGTGCCCGGTATGGCCTGGCCACCCGATAACGGCGCACTGGGGCGTTCCCGATCCTGCTTCTGTAGTTGGCACCGCGGCAGAGGTTCAAGCGGCCTTTGTTCGAGCTTACGCCGTGTTAGATCGACGCATCAGTCTTTTCCTGGCGCTGCCGCTGTCGTCGTTCGACGCGATGGCATTGCAGATGGAGTTGGATCGCATCGGGAGGCAATAGTTCAGCACACGTCTTGCTCATGTCGCGCCGGACGCTGCATCAGTTCGCGCATGGCGAGCCTGGGGTCTTTATTTTCGGCCAGGATGGCGCTCATCTGCTGGGTGATGGGCATGTCGATTTGCAGCTTTTGAGCGAGATCGATTGCAGCTTTCGTGGTTCGAACACCTTCGGCAACTTTACCGTTCATCGCGGCAAGAATATCAGGCAACTTTCTGCCCTTGCCAAGTTCGATGCCGACGGAGCGATTGCGGGAGAGCGCACCGGTACAGGTGAGGATGAGGTCGCCGGTTCCGCTGAGTCCGGCGAGGGTTTCTCTTCGCCCTCCAGCGGCGACGGCCAGGCGGGTGATCTCGGCGATGCCGCGTGTGATGAGGGCCGCTGTGCTGTTGTGCCCGAGTCCGAGTCCGGTAGCAATACCGGTCGCGATGGCGATGACATTTTTGAGCGCGCCACCGAGTTCGACACCGACGAGGTCATCACTGGTGTAGGCACGCAGCGAGTCGGAGGAGAGTTCCTGCTGGGCGCGCATCGCAATGTCGATTTGAGAGAATGCGACGGTGATGGCTGTGGGTTGTGCTTGGGCGACTTCGAGCGCAAAGGATGGTCCGCTGAGCGCGCCGACAGGAATGTCCTTTTGCTGAGAGAGCAGGCAATCATGAATGACACTGGACATGCGGAGGCCGGTTCCGGACTCGATGCCTTTGGTTGCCGAGATGAGAATGTGATTGGAACCGAGGAGCGGGGCAAAGCGCGTGAAGGCTGCGCGCAGGAATTCGCTGGGAATCGCGCAGAGTATCCAGTCGGCGGCATCGGCGGCATCGCTTTCGCTGGCAGTCAAGAAGAGGTTATCCGGAAATGGAATGCCGGGAAGATAATGGCGATTTTCACGGTCCTGCTGTAGTACGCGGGAGGTTTCAGGGTGGTGTGACCAGAGCGTGATGGTGTGCCGGCGCTGCGCAGCGAGCGAGAGCGCGAGAGCAGTACCCCAGGCTCCCGATCCGAGGACGGCTATGCGGCTCATGCTAGGTTATCCGTTGGCGGGATTTTTGGTTTGCCAAAGCGGTACTCGGTACCGGCGAGGAGTCGTGAGATGTTCTGACGGTGTTTCGCGATGACGAAGAGCGGGATCAGAATTTCAATGGCAAAGATGACCCAGTCGTGGGAAGCGCGGGTGGTGAGTCGCGCCCACAGCGGAAACGACGCGGCTCCGAGAATGGACGCGAGGGAGACGTAACGAAAGACAGCGAAAAGCAGGATGAATACGGCGAGCGAGAGCAGCGCAGCGTAAGGCGCGAGCACGGCGAAGACGCCGAACGCGGTGGCGACGCCTTTTCCGCCTTTGAGGTTGAGCCAGATGGGGAAGATGTGTCCGAGGACGGCGCAGAAAGCGGCCAGAGCGGCAGCGTGAAGCTGCGCGATGGGGAAGCCCACGGTTGCCAGTTTTTCACAGAGCAGAACGGCTGCGGCACCCTTGAGTACATCGAGCAGAAAGGTTGTCGCACCGAGGCCTTTTGCGCCCGAGCGGAGGACGTTGGTTGCGCCGATATTGCCGCTGCCAAGAGTGCGGATGTCCTGTTTGCGAAAGATGCGGATGAGCAGATAGCCGGTAGGGATGGAGCCGAGCAGATAGGCAACGGCAATCAGCCTCAGGGAATGAAACCAGTAATCGAGTTGGACGGGCATCACTGGTGAGTTTATCAGGCGCACGTTCGTTATCTGCAAGTTGAGTTTATAGAGGGCCCTCGCCGGGGGGCCAGATGGCAGGCGAATGACTTACACTCTTAGCCAGTTGAACTCGAATTGTGAGGATCTGATTTGAAAAGCATTCTGGCCTGTTCGGTATTTCTGGTTTCCTGCTCTATGATGTTTGCGCAGAAAAAGTTGCCCCTGGCGAAGCCTGCCGAGCAGGCGCGCGCTGCTGCCACGGAGCCTTTGGCCCAGCGCGAAAAAGAGATGTCCGGGCTACTCGAGGAAATCTGGCAGGATAACCTGCGTCATTCGCCGGAGTTTGCTTCCTCAATCGGAGATACCCGCTATAACGATCAGATCAGCGATTACTCGATACAGGAGTACAACAACCAGCTTGCTCGGGAGCAGGCATTTCTGCTGCGACTGGCGGCGATCGACGCGACGGGATTTACTGCGCAGGAACAGATCAGCCGGGAGTTGATGTTGCGACAGTTTGTGGAGGATCAAGAGGCTTCGGAGTTCAAGGAGTGGGAGATGCCGGTGAACCAGATGGGTGGGATTTACTCGACCTATCCGGAGTTGGCGCGTCAATTGAGCTTCAAGACGGTGAAGGATTACGAAGATTGGATTGCGCGCCTCCACAGGATTCCGCACGCGTTTGACCAGGTGACGGAAGAGATGGAGATAGGGATCGAAGACAAGCGAGTTCCGCCGAAGTATCTGCTGGAGCAGGTGCTGGAGCAGGTGAAGGAACTGGCACACCAGAAGCCGGAAGATTCTCCGCTGGCGATGCCGCTGAAGAGCTTTCCCGAGACGATTTCAGCCGTTGAACAGCAGCGCATCCGCGGAGAGATGTTGGCTGCGATTGGCAAAGAGGTGTTGCCCGCGTATCTGCGATTTGAACGGTTCCTGGAGGTGAGCTATGTTCCCGCTGGGCGCACCGACCCGGGCGTGTGGTCGCTGCCGGATGGAGACAAGTACTACGCGTTTTGCATTCGTCGTTCGACAACGACGGAGATGACCGCAGCGCAGATTCACCAGATTGGTTTGGACGAGGTGAAGCGCGATGAAGCGGAGATGCTGGGGATTGCGAAGGATCTGGGTTACGCGGACCTGAAGAGCTTTCGCGCAGCGGTAGGCGAAAATCCGAAGTTGAAACCAGCGTCTGCGGATGCGCTGCTCGACGCGTATCGAGGTTATCTGAAGCCGATGCAAGCGAAGCTGCCGGAACTGTTTGGCCACCTGCCGAAGTCGCAGTTGGAGGTTGTGTCGATTCCGGAGTATCGTGCAAAAACAGCGGCAGCGGCGTACTACGAAGAAGGTACGCCGGATGGGAGCCGTCCCGGGCGCATCACGGTGAATACTTACAATGCGACGGAGCGGTCGCTGGATAACGTGGAGGCGATTGCGTATCACGAGGGGATACCGGGACATCATCTGCAGATTTCGATGGCTCAGGAGTTGCAGGGGCTACCAGAGTTTCGCAAATATACCGACTACACGGCATTTGTGGAGGGTTGGGCGTTGTATGCGGAACGCCTGGGCAAGGATGTTGGATTTTACAAAGATACATTTTCCGATTATGGACGACTGGACAACGATGAGTGGCGAGCGATTCGCCTGGTGGTGGATACGGGTGTGCATTCCGGACACTGGTCGCGGCAGCAGATGGTGGACTTCTTTCACTATCACTCATCGCTCGATGAGACCAATATTCAATCCGAGGTTGATCGATATATTGGCTGGCCGGGACAGGCGCTCGCGTACAAGGTGGGACAGTTGAAGATACTGGAACTGCGGGATCGCGCGAAGCAAAAGCTGGGCGGGAGGTTTGATCTGCGCGCGTTTCATGATGAGGTTCTTGACTCAGGCGCGCTGCCGCTCGATGTACTGGACAGGCGAGTGGATGCGTGGATCGATGCTCAGGCTGTAGCGGAATTCGGAGCACCCTCTGGACAAGCTCACAGCAAATGATTGTGAAGTTGTCGTAGGCGGATTTGTACTGCTGATTCTGCGCGAAAGAGATTGCGGAAATAGAGATTGAGGATGGCGGTATGGGTGAGTTGAACCGGCGGGAGTTTCTTCGCAATGGATCGCTGCTTGTGTCGGGGATGACTGCGAGCTATCACCTTGCCCCGGCGATTGCAGCGCAGATCAGCGAAGTTGGAGACTCGACGGCGGTGCGAGTTCAGCCGCTTGAAGATGGCTGGGAGTTTGTGCGCATGCCGCTCGATGGTCCGTGGCAGGCATGGAGCGATCAGCCGCTGGCTCCGTGGCAATCGGTGACGATTCCGCATTGCTTCAACAGCTACGATGGCTGCGATCCGGATGTGCCCGCGTATCGGGGCAAGGGCTGGTATCGACGCAGAGTTGCACCGGTTAATCCCTATCCGAACGGCAGAACGCTGTTGCACTTCGAGGGAGTTGGGCAGAGCGCCGCGGTGTATGTTGGAAACTCGCTCGCGATGATGCATACGGGCGGCTACGACGAGTTTGTCGTGGACATAACGGATATGGCCAGAGTGCCGGAGAACAGCGACAAGCATGGGCTGCGATTGAGTGTGGAGTGTGATAATTCTCCCGATCTGAATCGCATGCCATCGGACCTAAGCGACTTCACTCTTTACGGCGGGTTGTATCGGGCGGTGCGTCTGGTTCATGTTCCAGCGGTCGCTTTGGAGATGGTTCATATCGAGGTGAAAGCCTCCGCTGAACAGCCAGCCAGCGTTCGTGTTCGTGCACGTATTCACAATCCTTTGCAGGTACAAGGTTCGGCCTACGTAACCACAGCGATTACGGATCCGAAAGGGAAACTAATCGAACAATCGCAAAGCATTTTTCCGCTCTGGGATGGTGTGAAGGAGATCGCATCGGTGATGGTCTCGACACCGGAACTGTGGTCTCCGAGGATGCCAGGACTGTATGAGTGCGCTGTAACTCTGCGTACCGATTATGGTGACAGTGTGCAGCGGGAGCGATTTGGGATTCGGTATTTCGAGTTTCAGGAGCACGGCCCGTTTTTTCTGAATGGAGAGCGACTGCTACTGCGCGGAACACATCGGCATCAGGATCACGCAGGCTGCGCCGCAGCGATGACAGCGGAGCAGATTCGCAGTGAGATGGAGATGATTCGCAGGATGGGCGCGAACTTCATTCGACTGGCGCACTATCAGCAACCGCAGGAAGTGCTTGATCTTTGTGACGAATTGGGGATTCTGGTGTGGGAGGAATTGCCGTGGTGTCGTGCGGGGGTGGGAGGCGCGGAGTTTCAACATCAGGGCCGTGAAAAACTCAGGACAATGATTGAGCAGCACTACAATCATCCGTCGATCATCCTTTGGGGGCTGGGGAACGAGGACGATTGGCCGGGAGAGTATCCGGCGTTGGATCGCGAATCTATCCGCAATTTCATGTCGGAGTTGAATGCGGTCGCGCATGAGATTGATCCGGGTCGCTCGACTTCGTTTCGACGCTGTGATTTTGCGCGGGATATTCCGGATGTCTATTCGCCTTCGATCTGGGCGGGCTGGTATGGCGGTCGCTATCAGAACTATCAGGCATCGCTGGAGTCAGCGCGGGAGCAGGTAAAACATCTGCTGCACATCGAGTGGGGCGCGGACAGCCACGCAGGAAGGCATGCGGAGGACCCGTACAAGTTACTGGCCGGAATCAGGCAGGGAGATACAGCGGAGCGTGGTCTGGTTTTCGAGTCCCATGGTGGTCCGGCGCGCGTTTCACGCGATGGCGATTGGTCAGAGACCTACGCCTGCGATTTGTTTGACTGGCACCTGAAAACACAGGAGAGCCTGCTGTGGCTGGCGGGCGCAGCGCAGTGGATATTCAAGGATTTCACGACACCGCTGCGAGTGGAGAATCCGATTCCGCGGGTGAATCAAAAAGGGGTTGTGGCGCGCGATCTGACGGCGAAGGAAAGTTACTATGTTTTTCAATCGTACTGGAGCGAGGAGCCGATAGTGCACATCTATGGCCATAGCTGGCCTGTTCGCTGGGGCAAGCCGGAGGAGTCGCGTCTGGTGCGCGTTTATTCAAACTGCCAAGCCGTTGAGCTTTTTCTGAACGGGAAGTCTGTAGGAGTTCACAAGCGAGACAGTCTGGATTTTCCATGTGCCGGATTGCGATGGAAGATTGCATTTCTGGCGGGAGAAAACACTCTGCTGGCCGAGGGGAAAGATGCGTCAGGGCATACGGTGACAGACACAATTCATTTTCATTATCAGACCGAAGCCTGGGGCGAGCCGAGCGAGCTTCGGCTTCTCCAGCTTGGGCGCGTGAATGACGTTGTCCGGGTTGAAGCGACACTGCATGATGGCAAGGGAGTCCTGTGTCTGGATGCGCGTGATCGCGTGCGCTTTACGCTGGCTGGCGAGGGGCAGCTTGTCGATAATCTTGGCACGGTGGGTGGATCGCGCGTGGTTGAACTGGCCAACGGCCGCGCATGGATTGGCGTCAAGGGTGCGGCCGCCTCGACCGCAGTCGGCGTGACGTGCAAAGGAGTGGTGCCTGCGACCCTCTTGCTCTCCTGACGGTTGATCGGCTCAACGCAATGTTTCACTTCCAGCAGATGGATTACAGAAGCGTCATAGTAGGTCAATAAAATTCACCTCGGAATCACGTGCCATTCATCGGCTGCTCATACGCTGACGTTGGGTGTGGGCAGCCGCAGTGGAGATGAGGCCACGTGAAGCTGCTCGCGCCGAATCCAGCTTTGGCGAGGCAGTTGATGCGTATTTTGCGTTCGTGTTTTTTGAGTTGTAGTTTCCTCTGCATATTGCTGTTTGGGGTTAGCCTTCAGGCACAAACAGCGACCACGCTGCGGGGCAATGTGACGACGGTTTCCGGGTCTCCTCTGGCTGGGGCCAGCGTGACGGCAACGAATCTGGCGAGTAAATCCAACGCAACCGTGATTACCGATGATGGCGGCAACTTTGTATTCGTGAATCTCCCCGCAGGGAGTTATACAGTCCATTCTTCGATGAATGGCTTTGACGTTTTGAGCAGGAATGGAATCGAACTGAAAAATGGCCAAAGTCTGACCCTGCATCTGTCGATGCAGATATCCTCAGTTGCGCAATCGGTGACGGTCACGGCGGAAGGCTCACCTGAGACATCGGTGACGCAGGCAACGATCTCGCGCGCGGAGATTGAGGGCGTGGCTGGCCCGTTCGGCAGCGCGGCGCAGGCGCTGACTGCGGCACCCGGAATTTATGTTTATGGATATGGAGGGGTTGCCGCAACTGCGCGAAGCGAAGTTGTAGTGCGTGGAATTAAAGCTGGATGGTCGAGCGTGAACGGCGACGTGCTGAGAAATGGCGTGACGTTTCTGCTGGATGGAATACCGATGAATAATCTGACGGCCAACAATGGGCAATGGCAGACGACGCAGATTCCCATCATGGACATGATCTCTGATATCAACGTTGATTACGGGCCGGGAGCGCCTTCCAATCGCTGGTTTGACAGCATTGGAGGCACGGTGAACTATATTCCTGTACAGCCGAAGTCAGCAGAAGGTCCTGGCCTTGCCGCGGGCGTGAATATAGGCAGCTATAACACCTATATCGAACACCTGATTGCACGGACGGGAAATTACAAGGGATGGTCAGGCGTACTCGCGTTTGGCTATGCGTCGAACGATACTTTTCGTCAGGGCACAACCGGAATACCGACCTTTACTGCGCCCTCTTCCGGATATGCAAGTTTTGCTAAAATTGAGCACTATTTTGATCGTGGAAGCATGAGTTTCGGCTTCTATCACGGCAGGAATACGGAATTCAGGCCGAACTTCCTTCCTATCGTTCCGATTACTCCCGCATCGAATGGAAACTTTGGGGATGCGGTGACAACGACGGGACTGTACGGGCCGGATTCGCAGCCAGGCACAGCGGTTCCAGTGAATGCCCAGTACTACAGCGAACAGACGAGCGGCTTCTATTCCTCGCTGGCTCAGGATGTCTGGTTCAAACAGATCAAGACACAAAGTGACATAGCTTACGGAAAGCTGGAGCTCGAGCTTTCACCGAAAATAACTTTTCATAACTCTGAATGGTACAGGCATGGGTACCGGCTGCATAATCGAGTTGTGAACTACTACGGGCCAAACTATGCTGTCGGCCACGAATGGTACGATCCGGCATCGAACACGGTTGGTTCCCAGAGCGCAGCCGTAGTCCAGGTGCCGCACGATATGTTTACCGTCGGAGGATACTGGATACACCAGGATTATAGAAACCCTGTTGCCCTGTTCAATCCTACACAGGGAACGTCGAAGACGTATCCAGCGTTTTTCAATTCGGACCATCTCTACAACGATTTTGGATTTCTGTTCCTGCAGGATCGCATTGATCTGTTCAAGCAACGCCTGATTATTACGCCGGGAATTGCGGAGCAGCTTTTTCGGACACAGTACTTCAATACGGGCCTGGCGGATTTCTCATCCGCTCCGGCGGCGAACGATCCTGAACTGGCACCGGATGCGACCAAGAATTTTTCCAAGCAGTCGCCAAGTGTGGGCGCGCAGTATCGCGTTGTCGATTGGTTTACGTTTCATGGAAACTTCGCGATCACGTACGAAAATCCGACGGACTCGGCGTTTGGTGCCAACCTGCCTACTAAGGGGGTAAACATTTCGTTGCTGAAGGCGGTGAAGAGTGACAATCGCGAGTTCGGATTTCTGGTTGCAAAATGTCCGTTTGAGTTTCTCGGCAGTTGCTCACTCGATGCAACTTACTTCCACGACAAGCTGAGCAATGTAAACGTCGTGACCCAGGTAGCACAGCAGAGTACGCCCGCTACGATTGCTCTCGCATCGAGCGTTTATAACGGCGTATCGATGAACTTTGATGAATCTCCAGGCCGGTATCTTCAGGTTCACGGGAACGCGATCATTCAGCACGATTATTTTCTGTCGTATATTCCGAGCGGATCGGCACTGAATTACGGGAGCTATCCTATCTCGAACTCGCCGCGATACAGCACAAACCTCGGCTTGACTTCCCAGCTTGTGGCGGGAGACAAGCGCTATACGCTGACACCAGGATTATGGTGGCAGTATGTGGGTCAGCGATACCTGTTCAGCAACCTGATCGCCGCACCGACGCAACAGACGGTGCCCGGGTATGGCGTTGTGAACTTCAACATGGACGGGACGCTGGAGAGCCTAGGAAGTCTGTTCCATCACGACAGCGGTCGCGTGGCAGCAACGCCAGTCCAGTTCTCGCTGGGAGTGGAAAACCTGTTCAATCGGGAATATAACCCGACGGCCTACATCACGAGCGGCGGCTACTTTGGCACAAGCTTTGGTGGGTATACGCTGGTTGATCCTGGCGCTCCACGTGAGTTCATTGTCTCGATCAACTTTGGCATCAAGTAGAAGTCTGGAAAGAAACAGGGCCGGGCAACATTGTTGCCTGGCCCTGGATTATTTTCGGCGAGATTCGATCAGCGCGATTTGGCAACTTCTTCCACGGTGACGGGATCGAGGAAGGGCATTGCGGCGCGAAGTT
>JAJZFR010000164.1 GCA_021805265.1 Acidobacteriota bacterium
CGATTTTCTGCAATCCTTCGTCCGCAACTTCGGTTACTCCCCGTCCTTCGAGGAGATTGCCCAGGGGCTTGATCTGCGGTCGGTCGCAACCGTCCACAAGCACATCACCAACCTCCAGAAAAAGGGGCTGCTGGATCGCGAAGCGAACCGCAGCCGTTCCATCGATCTTGTGCCCGAGGGGGTGCGCGCGCGGCAATCCCAGCAGATTCCCCTGCTGGGGCGCATTGCCGCTGGCCTGCCGGTCGAGACCCCGCAAAACGTCGAGACCATCTCGCTCCAGGATGTGGTGGGAAACAAGGATGTCTTCGCGCTCGAAGTGCGCGGCGACTCGATGCGCGATGAGCATATTCTCAGCGGGGATTACGTGCTGGTCGAGCGCACCCGCACCGCTCGCCAGGGAGAGATTGTCGTCGCTCTGGTGCGCGGCTCCGAGACCACGCTCAAGCGGCTCTACGTCGAAGGCAGCCAGATCCGCCTGCAGCCGGCCAACCCCGACATGGACCCGATTCTCGTGCCCGCCGCGCAGGTCGCCATCCAGGGCCGCGTACTCGGGGTCCTGCGTCGCTATCGATAATTGCCCGCACACAAGGATGGCCCATCGCTCCGGCGACGGGCCATCGTTCGAACCATGTTTTTCTGCGTGGCTTACGCCAACATGCGGTTGATCTTCTCTTCAATCACTTCCCGCGGCACGTAGCCCACGATCTGGTCGGCCACCTTGCCGCCCTTGAAGAACAAGAGCGCGGGAATGCCGCGAATTCCGTAACGGCTCGGCGTCGCGCCGTTCTGATCGACGTTCACCTTGGCCACCTTCAGTCGGCCCTCGTAGGAGGTCGCCAACTCGTCCACGATCGGACCGATCATCTTGCAAGGCCCGCACCAGACCGCCCAGAAATCCACCAGAACAGGCTGCTCGGACTGCAACACCTCCTGCTCGAACATTGCATCGCTGACTTCCATTACACCCGCCATAATTCTCCTCGCTTCTGCTGACTGAGAGATAGTTTAACGCTCTCCATTCCATTCGATGCAATCGACCGCAGTCAGGTCGCAACAGTTGGCATTCGCACTCGTTGGACGGGGCGAAATCGGGGCGAAATCGAGGCGAAATCGAGTTGGGGCGAATCAGCCACACAACCGAGTGGTCCAATGGATACATCCCCATCCCGGCGCACTCTCTACCATCCATGAGAGCACCAAACAAAAGCGCCCGGACTTCCGAAGAAGTCACGGGCGCTAGAGCAGCCCTCCCCCAGAACTGCCCACAGGTAAAAATGTAGGCAGTTTTCTTTGAAATAGCAAGGAATCTTAAGTACGCACAAAGGTAACATGGGGTTATTTTAATGTATATACATTATAGATCAAGCGCGCGGTCCCGCTTCTAACCTGTCCTCATGCGACGCCAGTCGGCACTCGCCCCGCTGGTCGCAAACCCGGCATCCAGCAACTCGACCTCCTGACCGACTGCAAAACCAGCCTCGCCGAGCGCAGCGGAAACCGCCTGCCGCGGCCTCTCCCCCTCGATCACCAGCAGGACGGAGGGTCCGGCGCCACTCAACGCGACGCCCAAAACGCCATCCCTCCCGGCCAGCGGCAGCAGCGGAGCCAGCAGAGGGCAAATCTCCGCGCGATAGGGCTGATGCATCCGATCCCGCATTGCGGGCGCTAGCAGATCGCCGCGACATTGGGCAAAGGCCAAACCGAGCAGTGCTGCGGCCTGCACATTAGCGACCGCGTCGGCGCGGCTGTATCCCTCTGGCAAAACCGCCCGCGCGTGGCTGGTGGCCAAGGGACGCGCGGGCATGGCGAGCAGCGCGCTCCAACTCTCGGGCGGCTTCACTTGTGCGGCATGGACTGCCATGGGCGATCCCGGCAGTCCTGCCTCGGACGCGGCAATCACCAGGCCGCCCATCCAGCATGCGGCAGCGTTATCCGGGTGCCCTTCGAGGGCGCAGGCTTCGGCGAGAATCCGCTCGCCTGACCAGGGCAGCTCGCCAAAATACGCCGCCATAGCAACCGCAGCCAGCCGGCCCGCAGCCGACGAGCCGCAGCCCATCCCAAGCGGAATCTGGTTATGCATGCGAAGGGCAAGCGGCGGCGCAATCCGGCCTTCCCGCCCGAGCAACGCCGTGTAGGTATCGAGAATCAGGTTTCCCTCGATCCGCCCGCATTGCTCGGCATTGCGTCCGGTCGCCTGAATCGAAAAAGCATCCGCAGACTTCACATCCAGCTCGAGCGCAAAATCGAGCGCGACGGCCGCCGCGTCAAAGGCCGCGCCCAGGTTGGCCGAGGTCGCGGGCAGGCGCAGCCGGAAACCTCCCTTGGTGAAGATACGTAAACTCGCTTCGATCACCTCCGACACGGCTACCCCCGCCCGCCAGATCGCTCGTCCGTGCGCCCGCCGGAAAACGCTTCTTCGCGCTCGCGCATGGCGGCCAACACCGCCTGAGGAGTGGCTTCGACGGCCACGGCATTCCGCCGCAGCGGAGCCATCGCGGCCTCGACCGGAGCGGCTTCCGCCTCGGTCAACAGCGTTCCGCGATGAAAATCGATGGTGTAGTCGGCGTCCTTGAGTGTGTGGCCGGTCA
>JAJZFR010000042.1 GCA_021805265.1 Acidobacteriota bacterium
GGTTTATTTATTACGTCGGTCCTGTAGACCCGGTCCGCGAGGAGGTGGTTGGCCCCGCAGGCCCCACGACGGCCACCCGTATGGATAAATTCACCCGCCAGATGCTCGCCGAGACCGGGCTGCTCGGGATGGTGGGCAAAGCCGAGCGCGGCCCCGCCGCCATCGAGGCCATTCGGGAGTTTGGCGCGGTCTATCTCATGGCTGTCGGCGGCGCTGCCTATCTGGTCTCGAAAGCCATTCACGGGTCGCGTGTGGTGGCCTTTCAAGACCTCGGCATGGAGGCCATCTACGAGTTCGACGTGGTGGATATGCCGGTAACCGTCGCGGTAGACACCAAGGGCACCAGCGTCCACCAGACAGGGCCGGCGGAGTGGCAGCAGCGCATCGCCGGGATTCCGATCCTGCAGTAACGGCATGGACGCCCGCGCAATGACACTGGCCCGCATACTCATGCGGGCCAGTGTCATTGTGCGGCAAAGATAAACTGAGGCTGGCTTACAGCTTGCCCCAGCGGTAGACAATGGCTCCGGTAAAGCCCAGGCCGTTCTGGATGCTGGTATCGAAGGTGCTCAGGAAATACTCCGGTGCGCAGCGCAGGCCCAGCTTCGGGGTCAGGTTGTATTCTACCGGAGCGCTCACGCTGATAACGCCCGCGACCCCGTCGGGATACAGGCCAAGCATCGGCGCGGTAAAGCCGTTGGCGTCGGCGAAGTAGTTATTGAACGCCGCGCCCAACAGAACGCGTCCTGAGACCGAGTAGCGGGGATGAAGAATGAAGCGGTATTGCGGCCCGATCAGTCCCGAATATTCGCTGATCGCAGGCTTGACGATGTTGGTCTGGTTGGGGCCAAGAAACTGGGTTCCGTAGTAGCCGCGCCCATCGATGGTGACGCCCCAGCGTTCGTTGTAATAGCGGGTGAAGCCGACATTCCAGGCGTACAGGTTGACCTTCTGCAGTCCGCCGATACCGCCCTGCGCGCCATTGCCGGCCACGGTGCGGTTGAAGCCGATGCCCAGGTAGGCCTCGTACAGATGGGTATAAACATCGTGAAGCGCGGCCAGCCGACGCTGTTCCCGCCGCGCGCGAAGCCGAGCCTGAACGCTCAGGCCCTGCTGCGTGGCCACGGCAGTAGGCGACTGGTCGGGCGTTTGCAACGTTGCCGAAGGAGCCTCGGGAAGCGAAGTCGAGCTGCTCGATTCCGTAGCGGCCAGAGCGGGTAAGGTAGCGAGGATAAGGAACAGAAATGCTGTACGACGAAGCAGATACATCGGTATCGGGATACCTCCGGAGCGATCAGGAAACGCTGCAAGCTGGCAGCGGCCCTCTTGTTATTAAACCATCCCGCAGCGGGCCGGTTCCTCATCCATGGCTTCGGCGTCACCGAGACCTCTCGGATCAGACGTTGCCCGGTGCCGATCGCACGGAGAAATCCGGGTGCCCCAAAGCAGTTCCACAGTAGGTATACCTAGCGGGAGAGGATATTCGCGCAGCTTTTCCTTAAGAAAAGCTGCACCTCGCAATTTTGGCTCGGGCACAGGAACTGTGGAACTGCTCTAGGGCCCCCGGCAACTTCGGGGACCAGGGAGGTCGGGATGCTACCACTCCACCAACGGTGACTCTCCATCGCAGACGCTTCCGCAATCGATTCACCCTGCTCACACCGGCAAATGCCTCGTCCCGCCATTCATGAACGCACTCCCCGAAAACAATCCGCTTTCAACCTGCGCAGGATTACCCGCCCAAGGCGCACAATAGGACCATGCCAGCCTTGACTCCAAACAAAAATCCGATCCGGAGGCCCGACACCAGCCCGTCCGGAGATTCTCCGGCCACCCTCCGGAACACATACCACCCCCCTGTTTTAGGTAACAAGGTATATTACTAAGTAGTAACTATAACACCGCCGAAAACAAATATAGTGTTGAATTGAATGGACTTGAACAATTTCCCAGCCAACGCCCGTCTTCCCGGTTCGGAGACACCACCTCAGCCGCATTACCGAACTCATCCAGCCAGATACATCCAGACCCATCCGGCCCCAGCCGGGCTAGAAGGGGATGTCGTCGTCGGTGATCTGGGTCGAGGCCGAGTAATCGTCGGCCGGTCGCTGGTCGTAACCCGCGCTGCCGCCGGAACCGCTGCGCTGTGAGCTGTAGCCGCCGCCCGTCGAGGACTCTTCGCCGCGACCCGACAGCAGCGAGATGTCGTTGACCACGATCTCGGTCCGGTAGACCTTTTTGTTCGTCTCCTTGTCGTCCCAGCTACGGGTGGTCAGGCGACCTTCGACGTAGAGCTTGTTGCCCTTTTTGACGTAGTCGCGGACGATCTCTGCCAGCTTGCCGTAGGCGGTGATGTTGTGCCATTCCGTGCGGTCCTGGAAGTTGCCCTGCTGGTCCTTGTAGCGGTCGCTGGTGGCGATGCTGAAGTTGGCGACGGGCTGTCCGCTGGGCAGGGCTTTGACCTCGGGGTCTTTGCCTACATTGCCCAGCAGGATGACTTTGTTGACGCTTTTTGCCATGGAAGTTTCTCCGAAGGGATCAGAGAGAAGGATAGCAGAGAAGTACGCTGTTCGAGCCACCGAAAGGAACGACGGGAATCAGGAACGAGGTCGTTTGCCGAGCCATTTCGCCGCGCCGAGCGCTGCCAGCATCAGGCCGAACGGAACACACATCGCGGCCACAATCAGCGCCAGCCAGCCCGCGTTCGAGTGCGCGCCGTCCGCGTTGATGCCGCCCAGCACGGTGACCAGCAACAGAAAGGCAAGCAGTCCGCAGAGCAGGATCAGCCCGCCGGCAACAAGAAGTTCACGCGTTCCGTCGCTGGTGGGAACGCTTTGGTCAGCGGCTCGGGGTGGCTTTGGCATGGGTAGTTCTCAGGTCGGTACGGTTCGGGCTGATTGCGTTCAGGCTCGGGCAGCGGCCAGCATGGCGTAGACGATCACGCCGGTGACAGAGACGTAGAGCCAGATGGGGAATGTCCAGCGGGCCAGCTTGCGATGGCTGGGGATGCGCCCCGAGAGCGAAAAGAAGAACGTGATGAGGATCATCGGCAGCGCAACGACGCTGAGCAGAACGTGGCTGGTGAGCAGGATTAGATAGGCCGTGCGCAGCGGGTTGCCCATGGGGAAGTGGCTCTCGCCGTGCAGTGCGTGGTTGACAATGTAGCTCACCAGAAAGAGAGCAGAGAAGACAAAGGCGGTAAACATCGACGCGCGATGGGCCGGGATGCGGCGCGCGCGGATGAAGACAAAGCCGATCATGAGGGCTGAGGCGCTCAGTCCGTTCAGCAGGGCATTCAGCGCCGGAAGGAAGGTGAGCCTCAGACGCGACGGGTCGGCGGCCGGATGAACATAGATCAGCCAGAAGAGAAACAGCGTGGCGAGGATGCTGACAGCGAGAATCGCGCTGATCGCAGGGCGTGTCGGGAGAGCCGGAGTGGTCATGATCCTCTGAAGTCCTTGGGAGAAAGGTTGATTCGCGCTAGCGGATGGTGGCCGCCAGCATCAGTCCGGTGAGCAGCAGCGGGAGATAAATCACGCTGACCTTGAGCAGGTCGCGGGCGACCATGCGGCTTTCGGTTTCGCTGGTGGTGCGCAGGATGCGGGTAAAGCGAACCGTGTAGGCCAGATAGAAGAGTCCGAGACAGGCGGCGAGGATGGCGTAGGGAAGGCCCGCCGTGTGAAGCCACCAGGGCGCGAGACTGACGGGAATCATCAGCACTGCGTAAAACAGAGCTTCAATCACGGTGGAAAGGCCATCCGGCTGGACGACCGGAAGCATCCGAATACCGGCGCGAGCGTAGTCGTGACGGTAGAGCCAGGAGATAGCCATGAAGTGAGGGAACTGCCAGACGAAGAGAATGGCAAAAAGGGCCACGCCCGGCCACTCGATCTGGCCGCGCGCGGCGGTCCAGCCAAGCAGCGGTCCGGCGGCGCCGGGGAATGCGCCAAGAAACGTAGCCAGCGTGGTCACCCGCTTGAGCGGAGTGTAGACGGCGACGTAGGCAAAGACTGTAAGCAGCGCCAGGCCGACGGTGAGCAGGTTGGTGGTGGCGAGCAGCCACAGTCCGCCGAGCAGGACGGAGCCAAAGCCGAGGGCCAGACCCTGCGCCAGCGAGATGCGCCCGGCCGCGATAGGTCGGTGCGCGGTGCGGATCATTTTGGCGTCGGTCTTGCGCTCCAGGGCCTGGTTCAGCGCGCTGGCTCCGGCCGAGACAAGAGCCACGCCGACCAGGGTTTCGACCAGACCGCGCTGCACGCTCGAGATGCCGGATCGCAGGGAGCCGAGGTAGAAGCCAGCCCAGGTGGTGATGAGCACCATGGTGGTGACCCGAACCTTGAAAAGCTCCCGCAGGTCGCCGATCAGGGTTGCCGTGGCTCCTGGTGCAGGATGGATGACGTTCGAGGCGATGTGCGCTGGGGCCGTGACGGGCGAAGTCGAAGGGGTGGATGCGGCGGGAGTCATCATGCGGTGTGGTCAGCCTCGTCCTGAAACCGGATGCCAGGAGCGTGTCTTGTGAGAAGTGTGCGACTTGCCCGAAGTGGAGACGAGGTCGAGTGGGATCGTATCCTCGACCAGGAGAAAACTCCGCTCCCGAATTCATGATAACTCGGAGCAGAGCGGAAGAGTTCGGAAAGCGAGACGGAATCGGGTGTAACCAATGCGGAATGGTTCGATTTCAGGCATCGTTTCGAAGCAGGGCAAGAATCGAACCGACGGTTTCGCCAGGCGTGAGCAGGTCAACCAGTAGCGAGTGATGAGCCTGACGATACAGCGGGAGCCTGTGGTGATAGCGTGTAGCGAGGCTCTCTCGGTCGGCGAGCACCGGCCGCTCTGCCTCGGTCCCCTGGCAGCGGCGAAGCACCGTAGGCAGTGAGGCTTCGAGGTGAATGAGACGTGTGGCAGAGTCGCCCAGTAAAAGTTCGCGGGTGCCCTGGTCTTCAATGGCACCCCCACCCAGTGCGATGACCAGAGATCGGTGCGGGCCGTCCGGAGGATCCTGACCGACCAGGCAGCGAGCGATGGTGGCGCGTTCCAACTGGCGAAACCACGGCTCGCCGTGGACTCGAAAAAGCTCCGGAATGGAGGATTGTGTTTCGGCGACGATGACCCGGTCGATGTCGAGAAAAGGCCAGTTGAGGCGGTCGGCCAGCAGCCGCCCGACAGTGGTTTTCCCCGACCCCATGAAGCCAGTGAGCACGATGCGTTGCAGCGTACGCGGGAGTGCTGAAGCGGGTTCCTCACTGGGTCGGGATTCGAGCATCTTCAGGCGCTTTCATGGGTGATGGCGCGCTGGATTTTCTCCCACAGGTCTTCGTGCGGCTCTTCTTCCACCGGCAGCAGCAATCGAGCGGCCTGCGCGATGGCTGCCAGTTCCTCGACCAGCCTCTGGCACCGCTCGCAATCAGTCAGGTGAGGATCGTCCAGCAGATTTTCTCCGGCACCAATGCGCTCGGCCATGTGCGACTGAAACTCGGCGCACTCGGCCTCTTTATGTTCTGCGGACTGAGCCTCGACAGGGGTCACGGCTGGTTTCGGTTGGGAGTTCAAGGAAGCACCTCCGCGTTGAGCTTTGTGCTCAGGCTCTCGCGCAGCTTCATGCGAGCTTTATGGAGTTGAGATTTCGAGTTGCCTATCGAGCAGTCCAGCATCGTGGCGATTTCGTTGTGTTCGTAGCCGTCAATGTCATGGAGCATGAAGATCAGTCGGTAGCCTGGTGGAAGATCGGCGATGGCCTTTTCAAGAGTCATGCGGTCAATGGTCCCCGTGAGACGAAGGTCCTGCGCGCCGAAACTGCGGACCGGGCCTGAGTCCGGCGACGTGTCGAGCGCTTCATCGAGCGAGATCAGATTCAGGCCCTTTCGGCGCAGATGCATCAGGACAACGTTGACGGTAAGCCGATGGAGCCAGGTGGAAAACGCCGAATCGCCGCGAAAGGTCGCGATCTTGCGATGGAGTTGCAGAAACGCTTCCTGGGTCAGGTCCTCTGCCTCGGCGATATTGCCCACCATGCGCAGGCACAGGGAATAGACGCGCCGCTTGTGGAGCGAGTAAAGTTGTGAGAATGCAGTGTGATCGCCGGCTTGGGCGCGTTCCAGTATCTGCGCCGCAGAGTCATCCGCTGGATCGGGATGGAATCGTGGACTACAGCCAGCTTCGGCCTCAGGCGCTGGCGGATTGCTTCCCACGGTGAGGGTGTCCGATTGTTTCGTTTCAGGTGCCAATCTCTCTCCTGACGTGTGGCGATGTGGCCACCATGCTTTGCCCCGCGAACCAACGCGTCATCTTTCGCGAGCCGGGTATGTCCAGGAGCGCATGCAATGGAGACTGCAAACCCTGCCTCTGGTTATTAGTATAGTGAGCGGAAGCAAAGTGCAAAAATTGAGGGTATCGGCGGCCATGCGAGTTTGATCATGCTCACGGATGCCAAGGGATGGAGGCCCCGGGTTATTTTTTTCAGGTTGCAGGGAGGGTTGACGCCGGGGTCTCGGTGGAAGCGCCGAGCGCGGCAGCGTCTTTGCGCGTTGCTGTTGGCTTTTGTCGTGGGCGTTTGCGGCGTCAACGCGCAGCAGGTTGTTCCCGACCAGCCCGGTGCGCTGGCCTCAGTGCCGACTGGAGCTTTGGGGACGAACGGAATCGACAAGCCAGAGCGGTCCTCGGCCGCAGAGGAGTTCGTTACCAGTGACCGGGAGATTCGGAGTCTCGAAGGCGAGCACGTCGTTGAAATGAATTTTACGGGAGTCGGCGTGACGCGTTTGGACCCGCTTCCGGCACAGCTTGCCCAGCAACCCGGTACCCCATTGCACACCAGTGCGGTCGATGAGAGTCTGCGCCGGCTGTATGCCACAGGGCTGTACGATTCGCTGGCGGTTTATGCGCGGCGGGTTACGGGTGGCGTTGCGCTCGAGTTTCGCGGTCTTCCCCGACCGTTCCTGGGCACACTGAGTGTGGTCGGCGCGCGAGGAGCCAACAGCAATTCGTTGCTCTTGCGCGCCAGTCGATTGACCCCTGGAACGCGCTATACCGAAGCAAATCTTGTCCGCGGGGAAGCGGAGATGATGCGTGAGCTGGCAAGGCTCGGTTACCGCCAGGCGACGATCCGGCATGTATTGACGCCCCACCCCGCCGATCAGTTGATCGACATCGCCTTTACCGTGCAGCCGGGCCGGCAGGAGCGAACCGGTGCTGTAACACTGGCTGGCGACAGTGGCCTTACGACAGAAGGATTCGCGCGCTATTCCCATCTGAAGACCGGAAAACATGTCAGCCAGGACACCAGCGGCAAGGCATTGGACGGCCTGCTGAAGGAGTATCGCAAGAAGGAGCGCCTCGAGGCCGACGTGAAGCTCGAGTCGCAGACCTACGATGCCTCGAAGAACGTCATGAATTTCAGCATTCTGGCCAATCGCGGCCCGCTGGTGCGCGTTCTGGTCGAGGGCGTGAATCTCAGCGAGGATCATATCCGCAGCCTGGTCCCGGTGTATCAGGAAGGCACCGTCGATCAGGACCTGTTGAACGAGGGAAATCGAAGGCTGGAAAACTACTATCAGCGGCTGGGATATTTTGACGTCAAGGTGACCCATGATCGGCTTTCAGCAGCACAACAGGCTGCCGTCTCGGGTGAGGTAAAGATTGTTTACCACGTGCAGCTCGGGGGCAGGCATAAGGTGCGTAAGGTGTCGATCTCTGGCGCGAAATACTTTGATCGATCAACGCTGCGTGATCTGCTGAACGTGAGAGCTGCGGATGCCTTTGATCGCAACGGCCTCTACAACCAGCAGTTGGTGCAGGGCGATGTGGACGCGCTGACGGGCATCTATCAGAACAACGGCTTCGCAAAGGTGAAGGTGACGCCGGAGATCAGCGATGAGGATGATCGCGGACAGCGACCACTTGCCGGCAAGAAGAAGCTGATCGGCCTGAGCGTAATCTACAGGATCGACGAAGGTCCGCAACTGCGCGTACAGTCCGTCGAGATTGCCGGGAACGAAAAGATCAGCAGTCACGAGCTTGAATCGCTCTTGAACACCACGGCAGGCCAGCCTGTTTCGCCCCAGAATCTTGCAGGCGACAGGGATACATTGCGCACGTACTACCTCAGCAAGGGTTTCGATCAGTCCAACGTGGAGGTGAGACAGTCGATCGACAAAAGCAATGCGAATCAGATCGACGTTCTATTTCGCGTGCATGAAGGCGAGCAGGTTTTCTTGCGCAATATTCTTACCACCGGGCTTCACTTCACGCGGCCCTCGACAATCGCGCATGCAGTCACGATTCATGCGGGCGATCCGCTGAACCAGTCGGCGTTGCTGGATACGCAGCGTAACCTCTATGACCTTGCGCTGTTCAGCGAAGTCAGCCCGGTGATTCAGAATCCACTCGGTGAGGAGCCGCGTAAGACCGTGCTCTTGCAGACCACCGAATCGCGACGCTGGGACATCAGCTACGGCGCGGGCTTCGAGTTGCAGACAGGAACCGTGAACGGCTCGCCGACCAGCAATCCGAATGGCACCGTTGGGGCCAGCCCGCGTGTGTTGGTCGAGGTAAGCCGGATCAATCTTTTTGGTCGCGACCAGACAGCGTCCATCCGTGGACACCTCGGATTGCTCGAGCAGGAGATCGAGCTTCTCTACCAGTATCCCCAGCTTCGCGGCAATCGAAACTGGGATCTGCTCGTATCGGGTGGCTATAACAACAGCCAGGATGTTGTCACGTACAGTGCGTCCACCCTCGAAGCAAACCTTAGCCTGAGCGAGCATTTCTATGGTGAGCACGAGCCGTTAAGCAAAGCCAACACGTTCGATTATCAGTTCATCTTTCGTCGCGTCAAGGTGAACGCCAACAGTGTCCAGGTTCCGGTGACGGATATTCCCCTGCTGGCGCAGGCGGTGCGCGTCAGCGGCCCTGGTTTGACGTGGATCCGCGATACCCGCGATGCGCCGCTCGATGCGCATCGCGGAACGTACACCAGCTTTCAGCAGTTCCTGTCTACTTCAATCTTTTCTTCGCAGTCGAATTTCAATCAGGTGGATACCTCGAACTCGAGCTACTACGAGCTTGGCCGCAGCAAGGTCATTTTTGCGCGCAATACGCGCTATGGTCAGGAGCGAGCCTATGGAAATCCCACCGACGAGTTGATTCCCCTGCCCGAACGGCTCTACGCGGGCGGCGCCAACTCCCATCGTGGATTTGGCATCAACACCGCAGGGCCGCGCGATCCGCAGACCGGGTACCCGATCGGTGGCGCGGGTGTTTTTGTGAACAGTACTGAGCTTCGCATGCCGCCTCCCACGCTGCCCTACGTGGGCACGTCCCTGAGCTTTGTGTTGTTTCACGATATGGGCAATGTATTTACCAATGCCTCGGATGTCTGGCCGAGCCTGTTGCGCTTTCGCCAGCAGAACCGGGAAGGATGTCGCGATCTTTCTCCGATTACGACCCAGAATCCGTTGGCCGGGCCAGTCACCTCGACGGGACAACTTGGCACCTGTACATTCAATTATTTTTCCCATGCGGTTGGTCTGGGTCTGCGCTATCGGACGCCGGTTGGGCCGATTCGCGTGGACTTCAGTTACAACCTCAATCCGCCGATTTATCCGGTTACCTATGATGCAATTAACAAAGTCGAATTGGCGACTCCGTATGTTGGCGAAGGCGCTCACTTCAACTTCTTCTTCAGTCTGGGGCAGAGTTTCTGATGCGTACTCTGATTGCAGTTCGGCGCAGGCAAACGGGATGGTGGCTCGCGACGGTGTTTGCGCTCATTCTGCTGCTGCCGTGTGCGTATGAATTGCACTGTCAGACATCGCCAGTATCGCATTCCAATTCGTCGCAGAGCGCGGGCGAGCAGAATTGGGGCGAGTTGAACGCGGTCGTGGCTGTGGTCAATCAAAAGGTGATTCTGGCCAGCGATGTGGATATGGAACTTAAAATCATCCATCTGTTGCCCTCGGGAAATCGCGGGGAAGACACGGCCGCCGATGCTCTCGAGCGGTTGACTACGCGCGCATTGATCTTGCAGCAGATTGCGCTCGAAGACCCAACGGAGTTGAATACCCCGGCACCGGAGGTGACGAAGGCACTGATCGAACTGCGCCAGAATCTTCCCGCGTGCAAGCTGACGGATTGCGTGACCGACGCTGGCTGGAAGAGTTTCTTGTCAGGGCTGGATCTCACGCCCGAGCAGGTGTTCGGGTATTGGAAAGAACGCATCGCCGTCCTTGCATTCATCGAACTGCGATTTCGAAGCGGTATTCAGATTGCTCCCGAAGAGATTGCGAGCTATTACTCGAAAACCCTCCTGCCGCAGTATAAGCACCCCTCGGATGCACCGACTCTGAAGAGTGTGTCGCCCAGAATTCAGGAGATTCTGTTGCAGCAGCGGGTGAATGGGCTGTTGGATGAATGGCTGAAAAGCCTCAAGGATGAGGGTCAGGTGGAGGTGCTCGATCCTGCGTTGCGCGCGGCGGTGGAAAAGCGCGCGCAACCCGAATCGTCAGCAGAGGTCGCGCCCTCATCGGATGGCAGGTTCACTCACCTGGATGGACCCGGAAGTGGGCGCAACAAGGGCCATGAACAGA
>JAJZFR010000213.1 GCA_021805265.1 Acidobacteriota bacterium
GGCCGATGCCATTCGCCAGTTTCTCGAGGGACTCCCCCAGCGCTATCTGCAAACCCGCCTTCCGGAACAGATTCGCAACCACTACCTGCTTGCCTCCCATCTCGATCAATATCCCGTCCAACTGGAACTGCGACCGCATCGCCAGCTTGTCGAGCTTACCGTGATCGCCCGCGACCGCAGCCGCCTGTTTGCCGACGTGGCCGGAGCGCTCGCCGCCTGGGGCATGAACATCGTCAAGGCAGATGCCTTTGCCAACGAAGCCGGCGTCATCGTGGACAGCTTCCACTTCACCGATTCCTTCCGCACCTTCGAACTGAACCCCACGGAAAAAGACCGCTTTCTGGCCAACGTGCGCGACATTCTCGCGCAGCGTGTCCAGGTCGAACAACTGCTGGCCAGCCGTCGCCAGTCCAGCCGCCCAGGCACGGTCAAGGTCGAGATCGCTACGCGGCTCAACTTCGACTCCGAATCCTCGAAACACTCGACTCTCTTACAGGTAGTGGCGCAGGATACGCCCGGTCTTCTGCGACGGATCGCGCTCGTCCTGCACAACCACGGATGCAATATCGAGGTCGCGCTGATTGACACCGAAGGCGAAACCGCCATCGATGTTTTTTACCTGACCCACGCCGGAAAAATGCTGACCGCCGAATTGCAGACCAGGCTCGCCGCCGATATGCAGGCCGCGCTCGAACCCATGCCTTCCCCGCGATGAATGTCCGTCCGCGCAAACGCATGAGGGCCGGTGCCGGAGAAGGACTCAGGCGAACCGGACAGAAGTCGAGCAAAATGCCAGGCGGGATTCACACGGACGAGGACGGAAATTGGATCCCTCAGGACAGAGGAGCGAGAGGAGTAACGCTGGCTTGTGACTTCAGGACACGTGCAGGCTGCGGGATCGAGCGCGCGGTGTGCCACCGCATCAGCGCGAAGCCAGCCCGACACAGGCCGTAGGCCGAAAACACGCCGAAACCCATCGAGGCCAGCGCGGCACAAGCCAACATCAGCACATTGATCGAATCCTGCATACTGACTCCAGCATTCCCACACGGAGGTGAGCGAAAACGCACAAAAAATGTGCGCGGTTTTGATGACCAACACATGAATTGTCGCAGAGAACGCCGATCCTTTGACCCTTACGCTGTTGGCAAATAGAATACCCGTAGGGCGTAGTCCTGAAACGGACGTAGTCCTCGAACTCGGGAAATTTACCCCGCGCACGGAATCAGGAACCGGATCAGGAACTGAATCGAGGATTGGCCCGCGCCACTGCGGCAGGTCTACAATCCGTTCCGCGCCATCGCCCCACCCACTGACACCAAGAATGACAATCACGCACATCTCGGTCCGTGGAGCACGGCAGCACAATCTGCGCGACATCAACGTGCGCATCCCGCGCAACACACTCACCGTCATCACCGGGCTATCCGGCTCTGGCAAAAGCTCGCTCGCCTTTGACACCATCTATGCCGAGGGGCAGCGGCGCTATGTCGAGACGCTGTCGGCCTACGCGCGCCAGTTTCTCGACCAGATCGAGAGACCGGACGTGGACTCGATCGAAGGCTTGAGCCCAGCCATCTCGATCGAGCAGAAGACCACCAGTCGCAGCCCGCGTTCCACGGTCGGAACAATCACCGAAGTCTACGACTACCTGCGGCTGCTGTATGCATCGGTGGGAACGCCCCACTGCCCCAACTGTCAGCGCCCCATCTCCCGGCAAAGCGCGGAACAGATCGTGCAGCGCATTCTGTCCATGGGAGAAGGCGAAAAAGAGGCGCAGCGAGTGGTCATCCTGGCCCCCATGGTGCGCGGACGCAAGGGCGAGTTTCGGGAGCTGCTCGACCAGCTCGATCAGCAGGGTTTCCGCGCGCGGATAGACGGCGAGTTGCGCGACCTGACGGAAAACATCGCGCTCGACCGGCGAAAAAATCACACCATCGAGGCGGTGGTGGATCGCATCGTGCTGAAGCCCGGAGCGGAGAAGCGCCTCGAGACCGCCGTGGCCAAAGCGCTGCAAATGGCCAATGGCCTGGTGATCGTGGCGACGGGCACCGGCGAAAAGCGTGAAGAACAGTTGTTTTCCTCGTCCATGGCCTGCCCGGACTGCGGCCTCGATGTGCCCAAGCTCGAGCCGCGCAGCTTCAGCTTCAACTCGTCTTTTGGCGCCTGCCCGGAGTGTCACGGCCTGGGTTCGCTCTACGATTTCGATCCGGCAAAAGTGATCGCCGACTGGTCCAAACCGCTGCTCGATGGCGGCCTTGGGCCAGGTTCCGCCTCGCAGTATCTGCTCAAGCTGATCCATCTCGCGGCCGCGCGCTACGAGATCAATCTGAAGACTCCGTTCGAGCAGTTGCCCAATCGCCAGCAGCACATTCTGGTGTACGGTCCGCCGCGCAATGAAGCGCCCCGCACCGGCTTCCACGGGATTCTGGAATATCTGCGTGAGAGCCTCGAAGACGCGAAAAGCGAGGCCTATCGCGAGTACATGATGGGCTTTATGTCGGCCTCGAAGTGCAAGGCCTGCGGCGGGCAGAGGCTGCGTCCCGAGTCGCTCGCCGTCAAGGTGGGCG